>NZ_JAHLQZ010000053.1:0-24439 GCF_018919505.1 Citrobacter sp. S55_ASV_140 | reverse complement strand
CAGAAGTGTGATTGCCTTCAAATCAAATGTAAAACTAGTGTTAAATTCTGTTCAAAACTGATTGCTCTGTATAAGGATTACAAATACATTCAACAATCATTATGCGGCGGGGCGTGTTGGTAGCCTGAGGGGAGAAAAGATGAATTCCATTTTTACCGAGGAAAATCTGCTGGCATTTACCATGGCTGCCCGCTACAGCAGCTTCAGCAAGGCTGCGGAGGAGCTGGGCTTAACCACATCGGCTATTAGCTACACCATTAAACGCATGGAGATGGGGCTCGATGTGGTGCTGTTTACGCGTAGCACCCGAAGCATTGAGTTGACCGAGTCTGGTCGCTATCTGTTTCGCAAGGCCTCCGACCTGCTCAACGACTTCCACGCGATTAAGCGCAGCATTGATACCATCGCTCAGGGTATTGAAGCCCGGGTGCGCATCTGTATTAACCAGTTGTTGTACACCCCACAGCATACGGCGCGGCTACTGCAGGTACTCAAGAAACAGTTCCCTACCTGCCAGATAACCGTCACCACCGAGGTCTATAACGGCGTCTGGGATTCGATCATCAACAATCTTGCCAATATCGCCATTGGCGCGCCCGATACGTTACTGGACGGCGGCGGGATTGATTATACCGAGATCGGCGCTATTCGCTGGTCGTTTGCCATTGCCCCGGATCATCCGTTGGCTTTTATGCCTGAACCGATTTCTGAGAGCCAGTTGCGTTTGTATCCGAACATTATGGTGGAAGACACCGCCCACACCATTAACAAAAAGGTCGGGTGGCTGTTACACGGTCAGGAGTCGATTCTGGTTCCAGATTTTAATACCAAATGTCAGTGCCAAATTCTGGGCGAAGGCATCGGTTTTTTACCGGATTATATGGTGCGCGAAGCGATGGAAAAGTCGCTGCTGGTCACGCGACAGATCCACAATCCGCGTCAGGATTCACGGATGCTGCTGGCAACCCAGCATTCGGCAACCGGTCGAGTCACTCAATGGATTAAAAAAGAGTTTGGCCCGCAAGGGGTACTGACGGGCATTTATCAGGATTTGTTGCATCGGGAGTGATATGCCGGATAAGGCTATCCGGCGGAAATCAGACTTCAGGCGCGAATATCGTCGTACTCGCGGGTTTTATCAAATTCATGTTTGGCAAACGGACACAGCGGAATCACTTTGCGATTTTCAGCGCGCATTTTCTCCACCACCTTCGCCACCAGCTGTTTGCCGACGCCCTGACCTTTCAGACTGGGGTCAACATCGGTGTGTTCAATGATGCTCAGGTGCTCGCCCGTCGGCACAAAGACAATCTCGGCAACCTGATTGCCTTCAGCATCGTTGACATAAAATTTGTTGTGGCCTGCAAGAATTTCCATGGTTCCCTCACTTATTTCTGGCGATATTTCAGCGCACCGCTTGGACAGGTATCGATGACCTTAATAACCGTCGCGACATCCACTTCATCGGGGATTATCCAGGGTTTGCGTTTCAGATTGAAAAGCTTCGCGCTTCCCCGCACGCAGTTTCCTGAATGCTGACATATCGCCGTGTTGAAGTAGACGTCAATCTTCTCGCCGGTATAGGCCCGGTAACCTGCCTCCAGTAGTTCCTTTTCCACGACATTACCTCGCATTTTTATTGTCTGAGTCTAATCATAGACCGATGCGAGGCTGAAGGAAGTGGCGGGTAGCAGAAATATCACTCGGGCCTTTTCTGTAACGATGGCTCCCGCTCCGGCGGCAAATATTCCAGCATTGCAGGCGTCGGCGGCGGCAGGCGGTTATCGGCGATGTGCTTGTCCACATCGATATGACTGATTTCGCCATTCTCATGGTGATGGACCGTCAGCACCCTCGCTTTGTTCAACTCTGTAACCAGTTCACGGGTAATACGTAAACTTTCCGCCAGCTCATGTTCTTCCAGTCCTGGTCTGCGACTGCGACGCTCCACCCGAAAACGAAACTGGTTGTATTTCGCCCAGCCTATCAGCACCAGTCCGTTGACCAGCGCGACAAGGATGTAAAACGTGACCGTATCCAGCGTGGTGAAAAAGGGACGCACGCCCATATACGGTGAATGCGCCAGGGCCGTAATCAGCCCTTTGTAGATTAAGTATAAAAATCCAACCCAGGCAAAAATCGTTAACAGAACGTCAATGATGCGCGGCAGCAGACGCCGCTCCGTAAAGATCAGCGGCTGACTCATGATTCGATCCTCCCTATTCCACGGTCAGGACTCACCCAGCGCGCCCTGCCGCGTTTGCGTTTGAGCATCACTTTCGGGAATGACACCAACGTGGTAAACAGGCTCAACAGCCAGTACACCACCGGGAACCAGATTATCCAGAACAATGAGGCGCCAATGCCTTTTTCATAGCGTCGTTCAATCATCAGGCTTATCGCAAACTGTATTAAGCAGACCACGCCGAGAATAAGTCCGGTAAAGGCTGGCGGGAACAGATGTTGAACATACAGCGAGTCCGGCATCGGGATCATCAGTCCCAGCAGGAACAGCACGATACTGATCGCATAGGCAAATGCCCAAGTGGTAGAAAAGCAGAACTCGAAAAATAGCGGCCACATGCGACGGAACTCCCACGACCACAGACGGCGCATGTTAACAATAAACACCTCCGCCCCGCCTTGCGCCCAGCGCAGGCGCTGCTTCCACAGCCCTCTTAACGTTTCAGGCATCAGGATCCAGCACAGCGCGCGCGGCTCAAAGAATATCGACCAATGGCGCAACTGCAGTTTCCAACTGATATCGATGTCTTCGGTGATCATGTCCGGGCTCCAGTACCCCACCTCGGCCAGCGCGCGACGACGAAACGCCGCAACTACGCCAGAGACGCTAAAGATCTGACCATAGACTCGTTGAGTACGCTTAATTAAGCCGATAATGGAAGAGAACTCACCGACCTGCACACGACCGATTAGCGTGGAACGGGTGCGAATACGCGGGTTGCCGGTTACCGCCCCAACGCGTGGGAACTGGATCAGCGGAGCGACCAGATACGCCACGGCATCGCGATCCAGTAACGCATCGCCATCAATACACACCAGGTAATCGCTGCGCGCAGCGGCCGCGCCCGTTTTGAGCGCCAGCGCTTTGCCCTGGTTTTCAGCCAGATGAATGACGCGCAGGCTGGGGTACTCAATCGCCAACTGTTCCAGAACATCGTGCGTATCGTCCGTTGAACCGTCGTTAATGGCAATCACTTCGATATTCTTGTAGCGCTGTGCCATCGCAGCGCCGATGGTTTCCCGCGCGTTGATTCCTTCGTTAAAGCAGGGGATCAAAATGGAAACCAGCGGATTTCCCTCCAGCATCGGTGGCGGTGTATCGTCTCCCCATTTCCAGTGACGCTCACGATAAAACCAGAAATAGACCCCGCCGCTTATCCATAATGCAGACATGAATAAAGGCCAGAAGAAGACGAAGTTCAACATGACTTCACCTGTAAAGATGACTGCCACGCCAAACGGCAGGCTGAACATCAGGCAAAGTATCAGGAAAGCAATAATGCGATCGGTCATTTTTGCGGGTACCAGTATGAGGAGAACGTCGAGCGAATCTCTGACATCTCAGGTTTGTCGCTGATGAAATCATCCGGATAATAGCCGTAGTTACCTGCACCACTTAGTTTCAGTTGGCGCATCCATTCGGCTATTTGTTTTCCACTGATTTCTGCCTCGTCCCCGGATTTACGCCAGTCTCGTGCCTGCAGTTCAAACACGGTTTTGTCCAGCGCGCCGGGCGTTTGTGCAACGGCATTGACTAATCTGTCGAGCCAGGCATTGGCATCATTAGCCGGGATCTGCTCCATGAATGGCATCGCCATGGGTGCCGTCCAGTCATAGGTATTGAGGAAATCATTCAGGTTTTGCGCAAACCAGGCTTCGCTTTCAGGCTCCAGTACCGGCATGGCGTATATATTGCGGGCAGTTTGCACCTGCGGACCGCGAATATTGCGCACTGAGCGGGTCAACTGTTTGGTGAAGTCGATCAGCATCTTACTTTTCAGACGCGTCCAGCGTTCGAAGGTTTGAGGGTTGCTACGGATTTGCTCAATACTTCCCGGAAGCCCTGCGGCGCGGTAGGCGGCTAACGCCTCCGGTGACGCATCTTCAAAGTCCGTCAGGAAAGCATCGTCGTGGAACAAAATCCCTTTGAAGCTGGCGTGCTTCGCCAGGTCTTCATAGATTTCAGTGATACGTTTACGCGCTTCGCTGTCCCAGGGAGACAGACGCACATAGTTCTCATGATTGATCGCAGTGCGTCCTGTTTTCGGATCCCATGCCGTCACGCGTGGAATGGAAGCATCGAGGTCGAAAGCCAGTACCGGCATCCAGGCATATACCGTCACCCCGGCCCGCGTTTGTAACTGCCAGGAGATATAGTTAAAGAGATCGGCACGCATCGGCAGCCAGCGGTTAGGGAAATAGAGTTCGCGAATATTCCCGTCGCCTTTAGGATCGGCGTACGCCTGCAGGAAGACATGAGAAATGCGCATGTCATAAACACGCTGGATCAACTTATCGATGTTTCGCTTCTGCTGGGCAGGATCTTTGTCATACACGTAATCCAGATCGACGTGCATCACACGCATCGTTTGTGGTTCACGTACCTGAGCGACCTGACTGGCAAAGCGCTTGAGAGACGGGTTATCAGAGATCAGTACGCGCGGGATATCATCAAGAAACGCAGCGTTCGCCAGCCCTTCATTGAGCGTAAAGGCCATCTTATAGCCATGTTCTTTGGCCAGGTTTAAGGTGGTGCCGTTAGCCGCACCATAAGGCCACACCCACGCGCGCGGCGATTTCCCGGTTACCGATTTAATCTTATTGGTGATCAGCGAGATATCAGTATTAATGCGACGATTGTACTGTTCGTCGGTTTCGTAAGTCCCGGTTTTCTTATCGAAAAGGCGATTCGCCACCGCAGGTTCTTTGCTTCCTTGCGGGTTCGCCTCAGCGCCGAAATGCGAGTTCCAGGTGTGCGCCCCCACTTCCACCAACGGCGATTTGCCCATTTCCTCGACCATCTTCCAGGTGGCAAATTTATCTCGCGCCGTCATTAAGCCGCCAAAATCGACTTTTTTATTGGCTGGAGAATCAACCCAACTGCCCACTGGAGCCCAGAGCGCAGGCCAGTTGTAGGCTTTCAGCAGCGGCCAGACGCGGGTATAAAAACTGCTGTATCCGTCGTCAAAGGTGAGTAAGACCGCTTTTTCCGGCAACACAATTTTACCGTCATGAGCGTCCAGAATTTGCTGCACGCTAATCGGGTTATAGCCATTATCACGCAGCCAGGCCATTTGATCGCTCAACGCGCTGGTGCGCACGGAGAGGTAGCGCTGGTCGGCGGCGCCATCCTCAACATCATGATAGCCGAGCACCAGGAAGCTGTTTTTCGGCCATGGATGATCTGCCGTCAACGGCGTTCTCTCTGCGGGAGGAACATAGCGAGGCGTTGTATTGTGCGCGCTACTGCACGCGGTAATCATCAACCAGCCAGCGATTAATGCGCTAAGCCACAGGCATCTTTTCAGCATGAACAATCCTTAAAACCTGACATTTAAATCGAAAGCGAGGGAGATATTCCGCTCACGTTTACCGTCATAGGGGCGTTTATCCCAAACCAGCATCACCCCGCCATCTACGACGTTGTTCCATTTGAGCCGTTGTCCATATCCCACCTGAACGATAGCGCCAACGTCTTCACCTTGCTGCCAGTAGCCACCCACTCCGGCTATGCCTTGCTGGGTCCACACGGTGTCATAATGGCGGTAAAGAACCTGTTCCGCGCTCAGGCCTGGCACAACGGAAAAATCACTCTTAGGGTTGTAATACGGCACATTCTCTTTAGTGTTGGTGCTCCCACCGATACCCGGAGTAAAGTCCAGCGTAAAGCGCGGCGTGGTCCACATGCGCTCTTTTCCGCTCAGCCCATATTCGATGCGATCGTTACCATCCGAGAAATGTGATGCGGCAAACGACAATTGGTATTCACGTCGTTCGTTTTGATACCAGCGAACAAACAAATCGCCGCTGTTGGCATACACGCCGCTACGCAGCGCGCGCAGTGGTGTGTTGCGCGAAAGACGCTCGGCCGAACCGCCCATGCGCCAGTTATCGTTGAAATCATGCCAGGCGGAAAGACGACCGCCTATTTTCTGCCCATCGCCATAGTTTCGGCCAGACACTTCCATTTCGGCCCAGTAATCACGGGAAGTCCATTCCGCACCTGCCGCCAGATCGCGGCTGATCCCTTTCCCTTCCTCAAACTCGCCGGTCGCGAAGTTGAATCCGGTAAACAGTCGCCAGTTGTCATTAATTGGCGGACTGTAAATGGCCGTGTTGATGTTGAAATCATTCTTACCGCTGACCGGGCTATCGGACGAGATACCCTGCGTGCCGCTAATACGTACTTCCGACATTTTATGCACATCACGCATGCGTGCGAGGCGCAGCGTCGCTTCATCATCCGGACTGCGAGCAATAACGTCATCCGTCAGTTCATCGGCCTGCTTCCACTCCTGGAGATCCAGCGCCACATAGGCCTGCTGACGCTCCAGTTCCAGGTTACTGGGCTCAATCACTTCCGCCAGTTTAAGCTCTTTCTCCGCCGCATGCGGCAGTCCACGGGCTTCAAGAACAGAAGCATAGGATATGCGCAGCCCTTGGTTACCCGAGCCTGTTCGCGCCAGATGCTCTGCGAGTTTTTCTGCCTCCGGCAGTTCATTGGCAGCGATATGATATTGCGTCAGCAGCGACTGTCCCAGCAGCCAGTTATCGTTTGGCTGCGGCGTTGGCGAACCATAGATGCGTCGCAGATATGGGCTGTCTTTAATTAACGCATCGACCTGTTTTTTAGCTGCATCAAAGTTTTCATTATCGATGTGCGCGTAGAACAGATCCTGTTGATCCTCAGGACCGAGCGGCGTAACCGGAATCGGTCCGTTCGGATAGTAGATGCTCATCAGCATCGCTTCGGTTTTTTCCGGCTGCCGTTCGCTTAACCATGCCGATGCTACCCAGCGTTTTGCGTAGTTTGGCACCTCGCCGCTCGCAGACAGCGATTCGTATTCACTAATCACTTCAGAAGTGCGTTTACGGACCAGCAAGGCGCCCATGCGGTCAATTCTGGCCCGACGGACATCATTCTGCGCAGAAGGCTCATCTTTCCAGGCAGTCAGCAACTGGTCATAACGGGCCAGCGCTTTATCAGCCACGATAAAACGCTCTTCTTCATTACGCGCAGAGGTATAAGAGGAACGTACCATTTCAGCCGCCGCATCAAGCTCAAGGCGACGCTTCACAGGATCAGCAGTTGGTACCACCTCTGCCATATTTAAGGCGGGCCCGGAAACGCGGTTTGCTGACAGCGCAGACAGTAATGTGGATTTTGCATTTTTGTTGCCTGGATCGACGTCATCCGCCTGGCTGGCAACTAACAATGCATCCCAGTTTTTTCCCTGCGAATGGTAGACATAGGCAAGTAGCGCATCAGAATCAGCCCCGGGATGCGCCTGCGCCCATTTATTCGCTTCAGTAAGGGCTTGCTGATTGTAGCGAGCATCCGCCAACGTCATTATCCAGCCGGTACGTACATCTACGTTATCAGGCTCTTCCTGTAAAACGCTTTCCCAGATGGCTAAAGAATCATTCCAGTTCTTCTGGTTGCGATATGCTCGTGCAGCGGCGACTTTGCCCCGGGCAGGTACATTCATCTGTCCACGATACTGCTGCCAGATTTCAATTGTGGTTTTATCGTTGTTATCGACCCAACTGGAAACTTGCAGCCAGTCGGCAACCTGATTTGGCGTTAGCGCGCTTTTCTTTCCCTGATCCTCAAGGAAACGTAATAGCGGTGCGCTATTACCTCCCCGCGCTTCAATAACCAAAGCGTCATAATCTGATACCGCTGCAAAGATTGGCATCGGGAAAAGAATGCTTGCCGTAAATAAACAGCTTACAGACTTAAAACGTTTAATGAAGTTGGCATGTCGACGCATACTTAACATATCTGCCCTTATATCTTACATCATAGTGAAAATAAGCGTTTTCAATAAGTTACAGTCAATCCCTGACGGTTGCCGACCATGTAAGACGCACTGCCGCTTATTTCGTAATAGGGTTATGAAGCAATTAATTCTTTCGTCTTATTGACTACCTGTGCCTCGTCCTCTAATCATTGGAAAGAAGGCATAAACTCGAGAATTTTATCACTCAGCGTAGTTCGTGGCTATGTAATAAGATAATGCTTAGGCAAAAAAAGGATTTTAGACTAAGTTATTCTAATACTCTTGGGATTGAATTCTGGATTTAGATTAATTTCCCGTGGAGAAGTCATGTGACGATGTTAACTATTGCCGGATGACATAACTACCCTCTGTAACTGTTTGCATGGTAACTATTTGGTATGGATAGAGAAAGTTCTGATAACAGGTGCTCAGATAACAAGATAAGCACTATAACGTATTTTTAGGTTGCAGGCAGTGTTGATGAAATAAAATTAAGGGTACAGCCGCAATAATAATTAGGTACAGTGATAATATTATGATATTAAAGTACTTTATTAATTTATGATTGAACGTTAGTATTTTCCCATTCGCCAATGTCGGTGTGGGAAATTATCAGTTTTCCTATTTAACATTTTATTTATCCCCCTGACTTGCTATCGTCAGCATCAGCCACAATTAATCCTTTACCCTTACAATTAACAAGCCTAATTTCATTATGAACTGCTGATTGAAGCATAACTTTTTGCGCTTACCTTCCCTTCAGACTTTCAGGTAATCTGAAAAAAGACGCCAATGGGAGCTGGTCTAATGAAAATCGTTAATGCAGAAGAAAAACACATCCCCGCCATACGCGATATCTATGCACACCACGTTATTCACGGTACTGGCAGCTTTGAAACCGCCCCACCGGATACCCACGAAATGCTGGCTCGTCTGGAAAAAATTCATAGTCTGGGGCTGCCGTGGGTTGTCGCCCTGCAGGAAGACAAGGTCATCGGATATTGTTATCTCACTCGTTATCGTGAACGCTACGCTTACCGCTATACCCTCGAAGATTCGATTTACATTGACCCGGCGGCACAGCGTCAAGGGGCGGGAAGTGCGTTACTGCGCCATGTTATTGACTGGGCCGAAACGCACGGCTATCGACAATTAATTGCCATGGTCGGCGACAGCAATAATCAGGGATCGTTAAAAGTTCATCAGCAGGTCGGATTTACAGAAATAGGCACGCTGAAAGACGTTGGCTTCAAGCATGGTCGCTGGCTGGATACAGTTTTGCTGCAACGCGCTCTGGGGGAAGGGAACAGTACACTACCAGCGGATGTCGATGCGGCTATTTAACTTTTCTAAGGGATGACTTCAGGAAAAGGAAATCTGGAGCGGGCGAAGGGATGAGAGCAAGCCACGTAATTTATTGTTTACGAATACGTCACAATAGTGATGTGGTCGGGTGGCGGCTACGCTTGACCCGACCTACAGTTTTAGCCTTTCCAGGCAAAATAAGGCGTAGCCGCCACCGGGCGATTAAGACTGCAGCATACCGTGCTGTATCAGGAACCCCCACCAGGGAATACCGACGAGCATGTGAAGCACAAACGTGCACAATGCCACGATAGTACCGATTGTCCACCACGACTTAATGTCATTATACCCTGCGGCAAAGATAATCGGCCCCGCCGCGCCACCATAGTGAGTGATGCAACCGCCGTAGGAGTTGGAAAATAGGATGGCAAGCGCCAGCAAAACAGGTGCCGTTCCGGTGACCAGGCCTACAGTGGCAAAGACCGGTACCATTGCTGCGACGTATGCCCCGCCGGAAGCAAAGAAATAGCGCACCAGCACGCTGAGAAACACAATAATCACAATAGTCATATTCCCGGCACTGAGAAAATCCAGATGTGCTGACATGAAATCGGCCAGCCAGCGGAAAAATCCCTCCTTGCTCAGGGTTGCGCTCAGACCAATGATGCCCCCGTACCACATCAGGGTATTCCAGCCACCTTTATTTTTCTGGACATCACTCCAGCCAATAATATTAAACAGCAGTGCCGCTCCCATTGCGATAATGGCGACCGCAGATTCATTGAGTCCAAGTTTACGTGAGAAGATCCAGCCCAATAATGCAGCGACAAAAATGACCACCAGCCCTTTCTCTTTGAGGCTCATTGCCCCAAGACTTTGAAGCCCGTTGGTCGCAATAGCGACATTATCAATTTTTTTAATTTCCGGGGAAGCAACCCGGTAGCAGATATAGGGAATGATACACAGCATCAATAACCCCAACGGTGCTGCCGCCAGCATCCAGCCGATCCAGCTAATATGAATATGGAAGATATCTGAAATGAGCTGTAGCGCTAACGCGTTACCGGCAAAGCCCGTTAAAAACATATAGCTGGTCGTTTTCGTGACCATATAGACGTTGACCATTAAATAACGGCCAGCTTTGCTGGGTGACTCTTTTGGCGTTGAGCCCAATACTGTCGCGATGCTGTTAATAATAGGGAAAACCACCCCACCTGCCCGCGCGGTATTTGAGGGCGTCGCAGGCGCTAACACCAAATCCAGCAAGGCGGTAACATACCCCAGTCTCAGCGTCGTACTGCCAAATTTAAGAATAAACCAGTATGCAAGCCGTTTCCCTAGGCCAGTAGTGACAAATGCCGCACTCAGCGTAAAGGCGCTAAACACCAGCCAGGTGGTGCCTGACGCGTACCCGCTCAGCACATCCAGTGATTTGACGGGTGAATCCGGAAATTTTGTCACGGTAAAACAGGTTAACGCAACCGCAACCAGCATAATGACGGGTTCAGGATAGGGTTTAATAACCAGCCCAACGATAGCGGATAAATATATTCCTGCCAGTATCCACGCCTCTTTGGTTAATCCATCAGGCGGAGGAATAAATATTGATAATAATATTATCACGGCAAGCAAGATTGTTTTTAAAATATTCGATTTAAGCATATCTCACCCATGAGAAAAGGGTCCCTGAATAGCAGAGGCCGCTCCGCAGAGGAGCCTCCACACACTAAATACATTTATTAAACAAATGATAAATATTACAGATTCACAACCTTGATATTATCGCCTTCCGTGATTTGATATTCACTTAAGGTATCAAAACTGAGATAGCGATAGATATCCTCATGTGCGTCATAAAGCTTATCGGTATAGCTAAAATATTCTTCAACGGTGGGCATTTTACCCAACATGGCCGCGACGGTGCTTAATTCTGCGGAGGCAAGAAATACTTTAGCATTCGTTCCCAGACGATTCGGGAAATTTCGCGTCGAGGTCGATACCACGTTACTGCCTTCGCGAACCCTCGCCTGGTTCCCCATGCACAGGGAACAGCCCGCAGGCTCGATTCTCGCCCCTGATTTAATAAACTGACTAAAATAGCCTTCACGGGAGAGTTGTTGGGCATCCATTTTAGTCGGCGGCGCCAGCCACAAGCGCGCCTGGTTTTCGCTGCCACCGGCCATGATTTTACCCGCAGCGCGGAAATGACCAATGTTTGTCATGCAGGAACCAATGAAGACCTCTTCAATGGGCATGCTGGCAACCTCAGTAAGTAACCGGGCATCGTCCGGATCGTTCGGGGCACAGACTACCGGTTCGGTGATTTCATTAAGATCAATATCAATGACAGCAGCATATTCCGCGTCAGGATCGGCAGACAGCAGCGACGGGCTAGCCAGCCATGCCTCCATCTCAGCAATACGGCGTTCAAGCGTGGCGGCGTTCTCATAACCCTGCTTAACCATCCAGCGCAGCAGGGCCGCATTGGAGCGCAAATATTGCGCGACATTGTCTTCCGCCAGACGCATAACGCAGGCCGCAGCGGAGCGCTCGGCAGAGGCATCAGCCAGTTCAAACGCCTGCTCTGCACTCAACATTTCCAACCCTTCAATTTCGAGGATCCGGCCCGAGAAAATATTGCGCTTATTCTTTTTCTCGACCGTTAACAGCCCCTGCTTTTTGGCATACAGCGGAATGGCATGCACCAGATCGCGCAGGGTGATCCCTTTCTGCATCTCGCCCTTAAAACGCACCAGTACTGATTCAGGCATATCCAGCGGCATAATGCCCGTCGCGGCAGCGAACGCCACCAGCCCGGAACCACCAGGGAAGGAAATCCCCAGCGGGAAGCGAGTATGGGAGTCAGCGCCTGTACCAACCGTGTCCGGCAGCAGCATGCGGTTAAGCCATGAGTGGATAATGCCGTCGCCCGGTTTCAGCGCAACCCCGTTACGGCTGGTGATAAACTGCGGCAGGGTTTCATGGAGTTGAACATCTACTGGCTTAGGATATGCAGAGGTGTGGCAGAACGACTGCATCACCAGATCGGCTGAAAACGTGAGACATGCGAGGTCGGTTAGCTCGTCACGCGTCATCCCGCCGGTGGTGTCCTGAGAACCCACGGTCGCGATCTTCGGCTCGCAATACTGTCCAGGTCGGATCCCCGCGACGCCGCAGGCTTTACCCACCATTTTTTGTGCAAGCGTAAAACCTTTCGCGGAAGGCGCAACTAACGCGGGCTTGCGGAATACCTCGGAAGGCGCCAGCTTCAGCGATTCACGCGCTTTCGCCGTCAGGCTGCGTCCGATAATCAGCGGGATACGCCCGCCGGCGCGCACTTCGTCCAGTAGCACCTCGGTTTTCAGGGTAAAGGTTGTCACCAGCCGCTGGCTTTCTGTTTCACGAATTTCGCCCTTGTAGGGGTAAAGATCGATCAGCATCCCGGTCGTCAGCGCAGAGACATCCATCTCTACCGGCAAGGCACCGGAATCTTCCAGGGTGTTGAAGAAAATAGGGGCAATCTTGCCGCCAAATACAAACCCGCCGTTACGTTTATTCGGCACATACGGAATATCGTTCCCGATGTGCCACAGGATGGAGTTGGTAGCGGATTTACGTGATGATCCGGTCCCCACGACGTCACCCACGTACACCAGCGGCCAGCCACCCTCTTTTAGCGCTGCCAACTGACGGACAGGACCACGTACGCCGGGTTCATCAGGCACAACCCCTTCCCTGACGTTACTGAGCATGGAGAGCGCGTGCAGCGGAATATCCGGGCGTGACCACGCCACCGGCGCAGGAGACAAATCGTCGGTATTGGTCTCACCGGGAACCTTAAACACCTTCAGGGTGATTTTTTCAGCCATGGCCGGACGGCGGGTAAACCATTCGGCATTCGCCCAGGACTGCAGCACCTCTTGTGCCTGGACGTTACCGCTCAGTGCTTTGGCCTCAACCAGGCTGAATTTTTCGAAGATCAGGATCGTAGAAGAAAGCTGCTGCGCGGCCAGCGGTGCCAGATCGGGATGCTCAAGAAGATCGATCAGTGGCTGGACGTTATAGCCGCCCTGCATGGAGCCCAGCAGCGCCGTTGCTGCTTCGGGAGTAAGCCCGTCAACACGGTATTCCTGCAACGCCACCTTAAATAAAAACTCGGCTTTTAACTTTGCCGCAGGATCGACACCCGGTGGTACGCTATGGGTCAATAAATGAATTAATTCCGGATGATGTACGGGTGCATCATTGATTAAACGCTGAATCAGTGCATCAGTTTGTTGCGCTGTTAAGGGTTTCGCCGGAATACCCGATTCAGCACGCGCATGCTGGTGCTGACTATAATCATCTAACATAGGTTCTCCTGTTAAAGCTAAAGTTGTTCACAAAATTCTGTTAAGCGTTCGAGTCCGTACGGCCATTCGCCAAAGCCAGACTCGGCATTAATATGTCCCGCCTCCCCGATATCGATTAAATGCCCCTCCCAGCAAGCCGCCCAGAATTGCGCGCGCGAAAAAGGCATCAGGGGATCATTTCTGCTGGCAAACATCAGGCAGGGAACGGGTAAAGACGCGGGTTGAATGGCCTCTTCAAGGCCGAAAAACGCGGGTTCTGCCGGTGCGACCATAACGACCCCGGCGACGTTTACCCGGCGCGTTTGCAGTAACCTGCACGACGCCAGCGCGCCAAAACTATGGCCGACGAGAATGGCGGGCAGCGGAGAAAGCGCCAGCTCGCGGGTAATGGCGGAAACCCAGTTTTCAATATCAGGTTCTAGCCAGTTTTTTTGCTGAATCCGCCTCCAGAAAGGAAAACGTCGCCCCCAGCAGCTTTGCCAGTGATATTCATCGCTGTCTCTCAGACCCGGCACCAGAATAAGGGTATAAACGTTTCTGAGCTGCTGCAGGCGTTGTTCAATCATGACGTTTTCCTGTTACGCTATTCGCGATTATTCGGCTGGAAATTGCGACAATAACCATCCAACGGCGATAAGATCTGCGCTACCGCCAGGGCTTAAATTCCGTTTGATAAATTCCGCGTCCATTCTGAATAACGCCTTGACTAATTTATCCGCCGTGAGACGCTGTATTTTTAATAATCGTCTGGCGTAGCGTCTGGCGTAATTCAGCCCTGCGGTCCCTCCCCGAGAAAGCAGATTGGTATCCGGATTTGCCGCCATCAGGCCCAGCAACATCCTCAGTAACGCCACCTCTTCGGATTCTCCCTGACGTAACGCGGTTTGCAGATGCGGAAGACCTGACTGGCGTACAGTGATGAAACCACTGGCGGCTTCCCCTCTTGCCCCGGTGAACCCGTATGCCTGAAACTGCTGCTCTCCCTTCGTTTTTGCGATACCGCTATTTTTCAATTCCTGCTCGACAATGCCGGTACAGATAAGGCTGGTCTCATGGCACAGGCTGCGTTGCGTGAGCGCGTCATGCCTTTGGGTAAGACGACCCGCCGCAGCACACAGCAGCCCCAGCGAGAAGATCCCCCCTTTATGAGTGTTCACCCCGCCGGTGGCGGTAAACATCGCCTGCTCACAGGCCAGGCCAGTCGGCCTTAGCGCCCGCAGCGTTTGTGGGCCAGCAAGATAAGCAGTCTCTCTGCCTGTGTTGAAAAAGAGTGACAGCCAGGGGGCAATCGCCGCGATACTGGTTATGAACAGTGCGAAATTCATATCGCTATGCGCCCCGCTGTTTACGCGATCCACCAGACCCGGTTTCGGGGTTAAATTAATTTCCCGGTACAGGGCCTCGACAGCCAGCTCAGCAAAGGAGCGCTGCACGTCTGGTTCGTTAAATCTGGCAAGCGAAGTAGTCATCGGTTAACTCCTCGATCACGCGCGTTAGCTCGGCCTGCGAATGACGTCGCGAACGGGAACAAACATGAGCAGGTTCATGACAGATAAAGCATCTACGCATCGGCTGCTGGATGGCATTTCTTTTCAGCAGCCCCTTTTTCGGACAAAACACGTCGATATCCCACAGACGTCCCAAAGGATGGTTATCTTCCAGATGCGCCGTGACGTGTTTAATCATCCACGCGGGAGCCGCGACCGACCAGAGCGCTTCCGGCCCGGTGACCGGGTGCAACGCCTGATGCCGACAGACCTTCCACTGATGCGTGTGGAACAGCTCTCCGAGAGCCTGATTCGCAACGGCCATCACGCGTCTGGCCAGCGCGGTGTCCTTCACCTCGCCCGGCCAGACCAGCGTGACGGAAACCACGGTATGATCCGACTGAAACAGCCACGCCTGCTGCCGACGGGCTCGTTGCTCCCGGGAAGCCAGAACCTGTTCCAGAGAGACATTTGCATTCGAGGCTTTATCCGTCATGGGACTTACTCCTTCACCTGGCGAACCACATCAATCACACTGCCGTCGCGGTAGCGCACCACACCGACAATGCGGTCAGTAAATTCAACTGCCTTAGGTTTGCCCGAGATCAGCAGTGCCTGTTGATACAAGGCTTCGATGTCGACGACGGGCAGTCCGGCGTTGATCAGACGTTCGCGGATTTCCGGGCGCGCCGGATTAACGGCAATACCGTGGTCGGTAACCAGAACGTCAATACTTTCACCCGGCGTTACCAGCGTAGTGACCTGCCTGACGACGGTAGGAATGCGGCTGCGGATCAGCGGGGCAACGACAATAGTGAGATTTGCCGCAGCCGCGACGTCGCAGTGTCCACCCGACGCGCCGCGCATTACGCCGTCGGAGCCGGTCAGGACATTGACGTTAAACTGGGTGTCTACTTCCAGTGCGCTGAGGATGACCACATCCACCCTGTCGCAGCAGGCGGCTTTTGCGGCCGGGTTCGCATAGACGTTAGTGGAGATTTCCACATGGTCGGGATTGACCGCCATGGAGGCTGCCGCCGCACCGTCAAAGCTTTGCGTATCGAGGATCTTTTCAATTAACCCTTTCTGATGCAGATCGACAATGCTGCCGGTGATTCCGCCCAATGCGAACCGGGCAACAATATTGTGCTTGCGCATCCGGGTTTCCATAAAACGCGTACACGCCGTTGACGCCGCACCTGAGCCGGTCTGAATGGAAAATCCGTTGCGGAAATAACCTGAGTGTTCGATCACGTCGGCGGCAGAACGGGCGATCATAAGCTCACGTGGATTACTGGTGACCCTGGCGGCGCCTACGCTGATTTTTGCCGGGTCGCCGACGCTCTCAATCTGCACAATATAGTCAACCTGATCCTGAACGATACTGGCTGGCAAGTTGGGGAAAGGCTTCAGAGTTTCGGTGAGCAACACCACTTTTTTGGCATATTTTGCATCGACCATGGCGTAACCGAGGGAGCCGCATTGCGATTTGCCGCCGTTGCCGCTGGCATTGCCATATTCATCGCAGCAGGAAACCGCCAGAAACGCGACGTCAATGACAATTTCGCCCTTCTGAATCAAATTCACCCGCCCACCGTGGGAATGGATTTGTACCGGCTCGTCCATCAGAGCGTGCGAAATTGCATCCGCCAGATCACCACGCATCCCGGAGGTATAGATTTTGCCGATCACGCCATTACGAATGTGTTCAATAAGCGGGGTATTGCATGACATTAACGAGCTGGACGCGAGCGTGATCCCTTTCAGGCCGCGCTGAGCCAGCTTATCCATCACGTAATTGATGACCTTATCCCCTTCGCGGAAGGCGTGATGAAATGAGACGGTCATACCGTCATGCAGATCGCAGCGGGCCAGAACATCGTCCACACTGGCAAAAAGTTTGCGCTGGTACTTTTGCTGATGATCAGCAAGATAAGGCGTCGTCGCGTTCGCGCCGCTGAATGCGACGTACTCACGACGGGAGTCTGGAATGTGGTGCAGAGTTTCAGTTAGGTTTTTCATTATTCATCCTGTCGCTTGTAATGGGGGATTACTGACGAATGCCGGAAGCATTTTTGCGTTCGATAACCACGCGGGCATGGTTGATAATTGGCGCATCAATCATTTTGCCGTTCAGCGAAATCACCCCGAGTCCGTTGCGCTCCCCTTCCTCTGCAGCTGCAATCACGCGCTGCGCGTAATCCACCTCTTCCTGGGTTGGCGCGTAGGCGTTATGCAGAATTTCAATTTGTCGCGGATTAATCAGCGATTTTCCGTTGAAACCCATCCGTCGAATCAGATCCACTTCCTTCAGGAAACCGGCTTCATCATTCACATCGGCGTACACCACATCGAAAGCGTCAATACCCGCCCCGCGCGCGGCATGTAATACGGCACAGCGGGCGTAAAACAGCTCTGTCCCGTCGCCTCGCTCAGTTTGCATATCCATCACATAGTCAAAGGCGGCCAGCGCAATCCCCATTAAACGGTCAGACGATTTCGCAATGGCGACTGCATTAATAACGCCAACGGCAGATTCGATCGCTGCCATTAATTTCGTTGAGCCGACAGGGCGCCCGCAATTTTCTTCAATGCGAACAATTTCGCGTTCAAGCTGGTGGATATCTTCCGGAGAGTCGGTTTTCGGTAAACGAATAACATCAACGCCCGCCCTGACGGCGGCTTCCAGATCTTTTAATCCAAAAGGTGTATTCAGCGGATTAATTCTGACAACGGTTTCAATATCTTTGTACATCGGGTTTTGCAGGGCATGAAATACCAGCAGGCGGGCGCTGTCTTTTTCTTTTAGCGCTACGGCATCTTCCAGATCAAACATAATGGAGTCCGGTTTATAAATATATGCCGTAGAAAGCATGGCGGCACTTGAACCCGGAATAAATAACATACTGCGACGTAACTTTTTCATTATAACTTTTCCCATGCAATATCTTCCCGAGCCGAACCTCTGAGCAGAGCAGCCTGTATACGGGCACGGATCACGCAATCCAGTGCGCCTTTATCATCAATAATGATCTGCCCTTGCTCGATGTTGAACGCAGCCAGGGTTTCATTCACAACTTCGGTAATTCGGTCGCCGAACTGCTTATACACTTCGCTGTGAATGACCACATCCAGCCCGCTCTCGACGGGACTGACCTTCACCATAAGGTCACTGGACTCCAGCGTTCCCGCCATCGCGGCTTGTACAATTTTCATATCAGTTTTCCTGTGATAATGCGGTTAAACCGCTGCCGACAACGATTCGGATAAACGAGGCTGATGCTGTCCCCCGTTATTCAGAAACGCGCGCGTGGTGGCAGGCACCATACGACTGGCGGCAGCAATTTGGTTTTCTTTTAATAAACGACGAACGGCTGAAGCAGAGACCGGCACATCATTACCATCCGTTCTTCGTTCTATTTCGTGTACGTGAATACAGGCCGCTGTGCTCGTTGCATTTTCCAGCCAGTGATGCATCGCCCGGTTATATTCTGCGGTTAACTGACAGAATGGCTCCGTCCCCACAAAACGATGAGTGATATTCAGCGCAGGTGCGATGTAATTTCTGAACAGCATAAGATCAATTGCCGCGTAGACTTTATCTATCACCTGCTTATCTTTCAGGAAATAGCCTGGGAAGGTCCCGCGCGAAATAATATAGGCAGACCCCGGATGAACAGTGACATTTTTCAGATGCCGCGATCCGTCCCTGACCATCGCAAACCGTTCTTTAAACGAAAAAGCGGAGACATCTTCCTGAACCACGAAAACATGGAGCCAGTCGCACTGGCTTGCCGCATGCTCAATAAGATATTGATGGCCCAGCGTGAATGGATTCGCGTTCATCACGATCGCGCCAATATTTTTCCCGGGCACGAAATGGTGGCTACGCAACTGGCTGCAGTAACGATGAATACCAACCGGCGTATTCTCCATTAATGCCGCACAGTTATTGACGGTGACAAGCGGATAGAATCCGCATCCGCGAAACGACTTCACATTATCCGGACAGGTAAAAAGAAAGAGCTGATGTTCGCCGTTTTGTGCCGCCAGAAGTTCGGCCTCATGAATTAACGTCAGGATTAACGACGAGCCACGCCACCCGGAATCCACTGCGATGCATTTTAAGGTGTTACCCGCAATACCGGTGCAGGCAATAATCTGACGCTGGTAGAGTGCAACAATAAATTGCGAGATATCGTCATCAATGCCTAAACCGTTGCGTGCCAGGAAGCGGGCAACCTCCTCTCTGGCCTGAGCATTACCGGCTTTTATAACCTCAAATTCTGGCGTTCTGGCGGTGTACATCGTCTCTCTCCTGACCGTCTAAACAAGCAACGCTTCTTGCTGCGGTTGGGCTTCCACAATGGTATTAATCAGACGACCAATATTTTCGATTTCAACTTCAACCCGATCGCCATCGTGCATAAATAACGGAGGATTGCGTTTTTTACCGACGCCGCCAGGCGAACCCGTAATAATGACGTCACCGGCGCTGAGGGAGGTGAATGTGCTGATATAGGCGATAAGATCTGCCACTTTGTGGATCATGCTACCAGTGGAGTCGTTCTGAACCAGCATGCCATTCAGCCAGGTATGGATGGTCAACGCATGAGGATCGGGTATCTCATCCGCTGTAGTCATATAGGGGCCAAAAGCGCCGGTTTGCTTCCAGTTTTTACCGGCGGTAAACCACGCGTGCTGCCAGTCACGAACGGAGCCATCCATATAGCAGCTGTATCCCGCGACATGATTGAGCGCATTATTTACATCAATTCGGGTGCCCGGTTTACCAATGATGACAGCCAGCTCGCCCTCATAATCGAATTCTCTCGACAGCTCAGGTTTAAGCACAGGTTGGGCATGACCGGTTTGTGAATCAGGAAAACGGATAAACAGCGTCGGGGCATTATTCGTCTCGGCAAACTCTTTTCTTTTTTCAGCGTAATTCATCCCAACGCAGAAAATTTTTCCTGGCTCTTCGATAACGGGCAAAAAGGTAATATCTTCAAGCGTAATATCTACAGGGCAATCGTTGTATTGCCTTGCGACGTCAACAGCATCCCATTGAAGAAGGCCTTTCAACGTCGCATATTGATGGCCGATTTTATTACCCAAATCGATAACGCCGAATTCTGTATAAATCCCGTAGCTTTTACGGCCCTGATGAATATAACTTGCTAATTTCATGATGACACCCGATTGATATACATACCTGTTTTTTGTTTACGCCCTGAGGCGTGAACAAATTGCCAAACTTTTTATTCTGCGGACTGGGCGGGCACCAGTACCGGTTTTGGACCGGATGCCAGATACGTTGCCACGACAACGCCAATGGTAAGCAATACCAGAATCAACCCGGTCATCCCCATCCAGCCCAGTGAATGGAAAACAAAACCGTTGATAAAACCAATCACCGAACCGCCCATGTAGTAAAAGAATAAATAGAGTGCAACGGCCTGGCCTCTTGCATGCGTTGCATTTTTACTTACCCAGCTCAAACCAATAGAGTGACAGCCGAAGAAACAGCCGGTAAAAATCACCGCGCCAACAATAAAGGTGATGACATTCGACGTCAGCGTCAGCAGCATGCCTAAGGCCATGATCAGAAAAAGCACACGCAATACTTTCATCGCGCCATATTTCGCACTTAAACGACCAGCCTGCGGAGCCGTAAAGAAACTCAGGGCGAAGCTAAAGGAGAGCAGACCTGCGTTTGCCGGTGAAATATGGAACGGCTCGCCTTTCAGGAAGAAGGCCAGATAGTTATAAAGCGAGGTAAATGCGCCGAAAATAATGAAGCTGATAACAAAAGCCAGCGCCAGATTTTTGTTTTTGAAATGCGATGCAGCCCCTTTCACCATACGCGTAATGTTAAGGTTTTGCGTTGGGGTGAAGTTTTTAGATTCAGGCAGTAAAAACTTAACCAGAATGGCAACCACAATCAAGCTGGCCGCAAAACCGTAAAAGATGGCATTTATTGAAACGTGATCAATAAGTTGGCTGGCAACAATACGACCGGACATGCCGCCCATGGAGTTACCGAAGACAAAATATCCCGTTACGATACCTGCCGCCACCGGGGCGACTTCTTCACTGATGTAGGCAGTGGCCGCCGCAGCGATACCACTCAGCGCCAGACCAATTACCGCACGTAGCGCCACCAGCATCGCCCAGGATTCCATCAGCGGACAGAGCAGCGTAAGAATACCGCCTAACAGGAGGGAGACAACAATTAACCGTTTTCTGCCATAATGATCGGATAATGTCCCGGTAAACAGCAATCCAATAGCCAGCAACGCCGTTTCTGCTGATAAGATAATACTCACCTGGCTGACAGGAACATTATATTCCACAGCAAGCGTCGGAAGCAGTGGCTGAATAAAAAACAGAGAAGCAAGCTCTGCAAGCCCGGATAATGCCAGGGCCAGAATCACGCGAATATGCGCTCCGGCTTTTACAGAATCTGAAGCTTTCAGGGTATTGTTAGCATGAGTTAACGCCATAATAACCTCGGTATTATTGTTAAGGTACAGAGTGTAATTTTTTAAGGCAGATGTTTTTTATTTAAATTTTATTTACGCAACTTCAGTGAGCATTTTTTCCGGTACACATACGGCACCCTCAAACAACTTGCGTGAAGTACGTATCACTGCGGCACGGGTTTTTTCGATATTGTTACCTTCCTTCAATAAGGACACGGATATTTTTCCACTTGGGTGTTCAATATCGATGATATTAGTGAAGAGCCCCTTTGGACGATCGGCGACAATTTTTGCCGCGACGGAGCCTTCAATCAGCGTTGCGGTCGAAATACCAATCGATCCGGTAATCGCCAGTGATTTATGGCATGTGTGCGGCATGAAATACCGTACCTGAATCGTTCCGCCGTTACGCGCCGGGCTGAGAAGAACCGGTTTAGGGATCACCTTGTTTGTCACATCCCCTAAGCCCATAGCTGCGCCAGCCTGACGACGCAGACTTTCCAGCTTTTCTTTAAATGCCTTATCGCCATCTAATTCTGCAGGAGATTCCCCTCCTGTTTTCCCCAAAGCTGAAGCGTCAATCAATACCATCGGCATCGCCATATCTATACAGGTGACTTCAATACCGTCGAAGACGTTTATCGCACTGTCCGTCGGCAACAATTTCCCCGTTTTAGAGCCCGCAGAGTTCAGGAAAGTTAAGCCTATGGGCGCGGCGGTCCCCGGGACTCCATCAATCTGGGTATCGCCTTCGTACACCACCCGATAATCAGGCGTTTGCACTTCTGCATCGACCAGCGTTCCGGTATTGAGATTGCGGATCCGCACCGTCGTTACCGGGCTTTGCGCCTTCACCAGCCCCTTTTCAATAGCAAAGGGACCGACCGCACAGAGCATATTGCCGCAGTTAGGCGTGGTATCGACACGACGTTCATTCACCATCACCTGTGCAAACAGGTAATCCACATCCGCGTCAGGACTTTCTGAAGTGCTAACTATCGCTACCTTACTGGTTTGCGGACTTCCACCGCCAATACCGTCAATTTCGAGTTCATGGCCTGCCCCCATCAAACTGAGTAAAACTGCGTCACGCGCTTCTGTTTCCGCAGGCAGGTCGCTGGCCAGAA
The DNA here is from genome assembly GCF_018919505.1 of Citrobacter sp. S55_ASV_140. NCBI lineage: Bacteria > Pseudomonadati > Pseudomonadota > Gammaproteobacteria > Enterobacterales > Enterobacteriaceae > Citrobacter > Citrobacter sp. S55_ASV_140. The sequence goes on along the minus strand of NZ_JAHLQZ010000053.1, from coordinate 1,656 downwards.
TCACCGGCCCTTTTGACGTACCGCCACGCATTAATACGCAAGGGATCTTTAACATATGTTTATCTCACTTCGCTTTTGTCAGGAACGCTATAAGGTTTTCACACTCCGGTTGATAACTCTAATGCCAAAAAAAGCAGGATTAATACGTTTTGCACATTAATAGCCCGTGCGTTATGGTGGTTATATAAAAGCGAGAATGGGATACAGCTATGCCGCATGAACTACAGGGGATACAAGCGTTTGTAAAAATTGCAGAAATCGGATGCTTTACAAAAGCATCCCAATTTTTTCACATTTCACAACCTGCTTTAACACGCAGAATTCAGAAACTGGAAGATAGCCTGGGAACCACGCTGTTTGAACGCTCTACGCGCAGCGTTAAGCTCACGACAGTAGGAAGAGAATTTTTACCTAAGGCTAAGAATTTAATAGATTTTTATGAAAGTTCCATCCTCAGTATTAAAGAGATGGCGACACATCAGGCAGGTGTTATTACGGTTTCCTGTATCCCTACTGCCGCGTTCTATTTTCTGCCTTCAGTGATACGAGATTACAACAATGACTACCCAAACATCCGAATCCGCATACTGGAGCACAGCGCCAGCGATTGCCTGGAAGCAGTATTAAATGGCGACGCAGATTTCGGTATAAATATGATAAACGTCACACATCCAAATATCGATTTTGCGCCGCTGGTGAACGAACCCTTCGTTCTGGCATGCCGACGCGACAATGAGCTGGCAAATAAATCGCTGGTAACATGGGACGATCTGGCCGGTATGAAGCTGATTGGGGTAAGACGCTCCAGCGGAAACCGATCGCTGATCGATCAGGCTTTCGAGAAAATGGCCTGGAAACCTAACTGGTTTTATGAAGTGCGTCATCTTTCGACGTCACTAGGGATGGTGGAAGCGGGCCTCGGTGTGTCTGTCGTTCCCAGTCTGGCGATGCCGGCCGATGAACATCACGTGCTTGTTAGTCGTCCACTGATAGAACCCGTCATACGCCGTACGCTTGGCCTGGTAAAACGCAGTGAAACAACCCTTAGTCCTGCGGCGGAAAAATTCCGCCAACTGATATTACATCTGTGGTCAGGCGAAAATAGCAGCCCCTGGATCAACAAGTTTACTCAGCTGTAACCCACCGTTGGGCAACGAGTGTATGACCGATGAGAACTCTCCCACAGCATCAGCAGAGGAAGTCAACGCATTGATTTTCAGTAAAAAAAGAATTTTCGCAGGTGGAAATCAGGCAGAGCAGAGGGAAACATCAAGGGAAGTGACTTTGGAGCGGGCGAAGGGAATCGAACCCTCGTATAGAGCTTGGGAAGCTCTCGTTCTACCATTGAACTACGCCCGCATTGAAGTGCGTAAAGGATTATAAACCTTACGCTCTTCTTGGCAAGGGACGAACCGACTGACTGGCGATTAATTCACCGTCAGCATTTTGGCTTACTGCCCTGCGGCGGTAAATAACGCAGCGGATCGATAGCCGTTGCGCGATAACGGATCTGGAAATGCAGACGCACCGTCGTCGCATCCGTGCTGCCCATCGTGGCGATCTTCTGCCCGGCTTTCACGTTTTGACCGTTGTTCACCAGCATGGTGTCATTATGCGCATAGGCAGTGATGTAATCCTCACTGTGCTTAATCATGA
>NZ_JAHLQZ010000052.1:0-25263 GCF_018919505.1 Citrobacter sp. S55_ASV_140 | reverse complement strand
TATTCCAGCGGCTTGGCAACGGACTCGCCAACGGCTTTTAACCCGGCAAAATGGATGACCGTGTCAATGGCATGATCGTGCAGAATTTCGGTTATCAGCGCTTCGTTACGAATATCCCCTTCCACGAAAGTCGGGTGCTTGCCGCCTAAACGCTCGATGACGGGCAGAACGCTGCGCTTGCTGTTGCAGAGGTTATCCAGGATCACCACCTCGTGACCGTTTTTCAGCAACTGCACGCAAGTGTGGCTTCCTATGTAACCGCTACCACCTGTAACCAATACTCTCATAATTCGCTCCGTTAAGCCTATGGTATGCAATAACCATAGCATACCAAAGATGCGAAAAGTGTGACATGGAATAAATTAGTGGAATCGTTTACACAGTGATGTTTTCACTCGTCTGCATTGGTTATTTTATTTTAAATCCTCAGGTTAAGTTGTTATCTCGGAGTTTATCTGAAAAAAATGCAGAAAAAAGGGCGTGTTAAACGCCCTCAAATGAAAATTAACGCAGAGAGGTTTGTTGATAGGCGTAGACATCACCCTCGGGCACAAACTCCAGTCGATGGGTAATGCAGGCCGGGGCGTCTTCAGCATGGTGGGAGACAAACAGCAGTTGGGTTTCGCCTTCACCGATCAGTACATCCACAAACCGACGAATCAGTTGGCGATTGAGCGGGTCCAGGCCTTGCAAAGGCTCGTCGAGGATTAACAGAGTCGGGTGTTTAACCAGCGCACGCACAATCAACGCCAGCCGTTGCTGCCCCCAGGAAAGACTGTGGAACGGCGCATCCGCGGTACGTTTATCCATGCCCAGAATATCCAGCCACTGCTGGACCAGTTTGTGCTGTCTGTCAGAGACGGCCTGATAGATGCCGATTGAGTCAAAGTAGCCGGAGAGAATAACGTTGCGTACCGTCGTACTGACCCGGTAATCGAGATGCAGGCTACTGCTGACGTAGCCGATGTGTTTTTTAATATCCCAGATAGTTTCACCACTACCCCGACGGCGGCCAAACAGCGTTAAATCGTTGCTGTAACCCTGGGGGTGATCGCCGGTGATTAAACTCAGTAGGGTTGATTTTCCCGCCCCGTTGGGGCCGACGATCTGCCAGTGTTCCCCCGGATTTACCTGCCAGCTCAGATGATGCAGGATAGGGCGATCGTTATACGAGACAGTGCCATCGTTAAGCACAATACGTGGCTCGTTATCGGACAGCGTGCGACGGACCGAAGGCTCGTCCGGCTCGGGTAATTGGATGCCTTCCAGGCGTTCACTATGGGCAAGTTGAGCGATTAATGCCTGTTGCAGAAGGTCTGCTTTTGCGCCGGTTTCAGTCAACGTGCAATCGGCAAGTACGCCGGCAAATTGCACGAACTCGGGAATCTCATCAAAGCGGTTAAGCACCAGTACCAGCGTAAAACCAGCCTGGTGCAGTTCAGCGAGCAGTTCTGCTAACTGGCGACGGGACGCCACGTCCAGCCCGTCAAAAGGCTCATCAAGGATCAGTAAATCCGGTGCGGACATTAACGCCTGACAGAGCAGGGTTTTGCGTGTTTCACCGGTGGAAAGGTATTTGAAACGCCTGTTGAGCAGGGAAGAAATACCAAACTGCTGCGCCAGCGCAGCGCAGCGAGTGGGGTCGTTGACCTCATCCTGAATGATTTCTGCGGTGGTACGCCCGGTGTCATCTTCACCGGGGCTGAGAAGATCGGTGTTGTTTCGCTGCCACTCGTCGCTGACCAGCTTTTGTAGCTGCTCGAAGGAGAGTCGGGTAATACGTGTAAACTGACAGTGCCGCTCACCTTTCAGTAGCGGCAATTCTCCTGCCAGCGCACGGGCCAGCGCGGATTTCCCACTGCCGTTAGAGCCCACAAACGCCCAGCTATCACCCGCGTGTAATGTCAACGCATCTAACTGGAGCGTTTTTGTGTCGCTAAGACGAAACGTGCCTTGCGAAATTTGCAATGATGACATTTTGTATCCCATTATTTGCAGCAATTAATGACAGGGATACGTGTTCTTCAGGCTAATGTCAATTAACTCAGCACAGCGTCGCAATAATCACTTTGTCAGCATTAAAATATGCTGTTGCGTTAGCACCTTCCGCTAAAGCGTGAGTCTGCTCCACTGGCAGCGTCGCACACAGCGTCTGGCCGTCTGGCAACGTCATTAACACCTCACATTGTTCTGCGCCACGTTCGATATGACTAATCGTTCCATGCAACTGATTATCAGCGGCCTGAGCGATAGCCTCGTCCTGGGTAATGCCTACCCACGGTGCTTTCAGCAGAATTAATACTTCTTTGCCTTCCTCAAGACCCAAACGCTCACCGCTTTGCGCAGTAATCGCCACCTTCAGGCGCGTTTCGCCATCGGCCAACAGGACGTCGACATGCTGTTGTACCTGGTCGTAGTCGCGAGCGGTAATCGTGCCAAACCATTGGTTACGGGCGCTGGTTTGCAGTGAAAAGCGGGAAATGGCTGCCAGCAGGCTATTGAGCGGCAGCGCATCGTCATCGCTCAACACATCAAACGCTTTTTGTTGAATTTGTGCGAGCAAATCATACAGTTGGATCAGACGCTGGCCGTAACGCGTCAACACCGCGCCGCCGCCGCCTTTACCGCCGGTGGCGCGCTCAACCAGCGTTTGCTCACTGAGCTGGTTCATTTCGTTAATCGCGTCCCAGGCGCTTTTATAACTGATACCCGCATCCTTCGCGCCCTGACTGATGGAGCCGGAAAGCGCAATGTGCTTAAGCAGAGAAATGCGACGGGGATCGGCAAACAGTTTTTGCTGAAGTTTCAGCGTAAGAAGGATTTCGGCCTGCATCACAAGCTCCTGGCAAAAAAGGGTATTGTGACGGAAAACCGCGTGCGCGCAAAGCCAACCGCACAAAAGGGGAGTGCTTTTCTGCGCGATGTGGTTAGAATACAACTATGGACTATATCTGGAGTTGACCATGTTAGAGTTATTGAAAAGTCTGGTATTCGCCGTAATCATGGTACCTGTGGTGATGGCCATCATTCTGGGTCTGATTTACGGACTGGGTGAAGTGTTCAACATTTTTTCCGGTATCGGTCAGAAAGACCAGTCCAGACAGAATCATTGATTCCCCAAACGCCCGCTCAGTCGGGCGTTTATATTTTTGCCTTTCAGCCCGTTTTCTCTGGCAACAGTTTCTCAAGATCCTGCTTCTCGTGCCGATATTTTCATGGCGTAACCTCTAATTGGTATCAATAACCGCTGGGAAAATTCTGGCTTAACCGTTATATTTGCGCGTACATAACGAAACTCAAAGGAGCTACAGATGGCACGCACATGGTTACGCTTGTTTGCAGGGGCGACGCTTTCTCTTTCTGTCGCAGGACATGCATTGGCGGATGAAGGGAAAATCACGGTATTCGCAGCGGCTTCGCTCACCAACGCGATGCAGGATATTGCGACGCAATACAAAAAAGAGAAGAACGTTGACGTCGTCTCCTCTTTTGCCTCGTCTTCTACGCTGGCGCGTCAGATAGAAGCAGGCGCGCCTGCTGACCTGTTTATTTCTGCCGATCAGAAATGGATGGATTATGCGGTCGATAAAAAATCGATGGATACCGCCACGCGTGCAACGCTGTTAGGCAACAGTCTGGTGGTGGTGGCGCCGAAAGCCAGCGCCCAGCAAGACTTTACTATCGACAGTAAAACCAACTGGACCCGTCTGCTGAATGGTGGACGCCTGGCTGTCGGCGATCCGGAACATGTTCCGGCAGGCATTTATGCCAAGGAAGCACTGCAAAAATTGGGCGCATGGGATACTCTGGCGCCGAAACTGGCACCTGCAGAAGACGTTCGCGGTGCGCTGGCGCTGGTAGAACGTAACGAAGCGCCGCTGGGGATCGTCTATGGTTCCGATGCTGTCGCCAGCAAAGGCGTCAAGGTTGTCGCGACCTTCCCGGAAGATTCACACAAAAAAGTGGAATACCCTATCGCGATTGTTGATGGGCACAAAAACGCAACGGTCAGCGCGTTCTATGATTACCTGAAAGGACCGCAGGCTGCTGAAATTTTTAAACGTTATGGATTTACGACCAAGTAATGATACTGACCGATCCTGAATGGCAGGCCGTCATACTGAGCCTGAAAGTTTCTTCCCTGGCCGTGCTGTTTAGTTTGCCGTTTGGGATCTTCTTTGCCTGGCTGCTTGTGCGATGCACCTTCCCGGGTAAAGCGCTGCTCGACAGTGTTTTGCATTTGCCGTTGGTGCTGCCGCCGGTGGTGGTGGGGTATCTGCTGTTGGTTGCCATGGGGCGGCGCGGATTTATCGGCGAGCGGCTGTATGACTGGTTTGGCATCACCTTTGCCTTTAGCTGGCGCGGTGCGGTGCTGGCTGCGGCGGTGATGTCTTTCCCTCTTATGGTTCGGGCAATTCGTCTGGCGCTGGAAGGCGTCGACGTCAAGTTGGAGCAGGCCGCCCGAACGCTGGGAGCCGGACGCTGGCGCGTATTCATGACCATTACCTTACCGCTGATGTTGCCCGGCATTATTGTCGGGACGGTGCTGGCGTTCGCGCGTTCCCTCGGGGAATTCGGCGCAACGATTACCTTTGTCTCCAATATTCCTGGCGAAACCCGCACTATCCCCTCGGCGATGTATACCCTGATCCAAACGCCTGGCGGAGAAAGCGCAGCGGCAAGGTTATGCATTATTTCTATTGTGTTGGCGCTGATTTCACTGCTGATTTCTGAATGGTTGGCGCGTATTAGCCGTGAGCGGACGGGGCGATAATCATGCTGGAACTTAACTTCTCCCAGACGCTGGGAACCCATTGCCTGACGCTCAACGAAACGCTGCCTGCCAGTGGGATTACCGCTATTTTTGGTGTCTCCGGCGCGGGAAAAACGTCGCTGATTAACGCCATCAGCGGTCTGACGCAGCCGCAGTCCGGACGTATTGTGCTTAACGGTCGGGTGTTAAACGATGTTGAAAACGGAATCTGCTTAACGCCTGAAAAGCGTCGGGTGGGCTATGTATTCCAGGATGCGCGTCTGTTTCCCCATTATAAGGTGCGCGGTAACCTGCGTTACGGTATGGCGAAAAGCATGGCCGGGCAGTTTGATAAGCTGGTGGCGCTGCTGGGCATTGAACCGCTGCTCGATCGCCTACCGGGAAGTCTTTCCGGCGGCGAAAAACAGCGCGTTGCTATTGGTCGGGCGCTGCTTACCGCGCCAGAGTTATTGCTGCTTGATGAACCGTTAGCCTCACTGGATATTCCGCGCAAACGCGAACTGCTACCTTATCTGCAACGTCTGGCGCGTGAAATTAATATTCCGATGCTGTATGTCAGCCACTCGCTTGATGAAATTTTGCACCTGGCAGACAAAGTGATGGTGCTGGAAAACGGGCAGGTCAAAGCATTTGGTTCGCTGGAGGACGTCTGGGGGAGTAGCGTAATGCACCCTTGGCTGCCGAAAGAACAGCAGAGCAGCATTCTGAAAGTCAGCGTGCTGGAGCATCATCCTCACTATGCGATGACCGCGCTGGCGCTGGGCGATCAGCATCTGTGGGTCAACAAGCTTGAGCAGCCGCTGCAATCCGTGCTGCGCATTCGCATTCAGGCGTCTGATGTTTCGCTGGTACTCCAGCCGCCGCAGCAGACCAGTATTCGTAACATACTGCGTGCGAAGGTCGCCCGGTGCTATGACGATAACGGTCAGGTGGAAGTGCAGCTTGAGGTGGGCGGGAAAACGCTGTGGGCGAGGATCAGCCCGTGGGCCAGGGATGAGCTTGGCATCAAACCTGGCCTGTGGCTGTACGCGCAAATTAAGAGCGTGTCGATCACCGCCTGATTACAGCAGGTGGGTGTAGATAAACTTCGCGATGCTGTCGGTGGTATTGTCACCAATCACGATGTTGGCGCGGGCTTTGACCGCGTCATCAGCGTTACCCATCGCCACGCCGGTGCCTGCGGCTTCCAGCATGCTGATATCGTTAAAGTTGTCGCCAAAGGCGATCACATTTTCCATTGACCCACCCTGCGCTTCGATCCACTGAGTAAGACGTCGCCCTTTGCTGTTACCTTTACGGGCAATGTCGACTTGATCATGCCAGGACCATTCACACTCCAGCCCCAGTTGTTGTTCAACGTCTTTACCAAACTGCTGCAGTTTTGGAATATCTTCGTCGGTCAGGGCAAATTTCCACACGGCGTTGACATCATGTGCGGCCTGCGCCAGCGAAGGAACCTGGGTGAAGGTTGGGCGCTGTTCCGGCGGTAGCGTTTGCGCCCAGTTAGCGGTACGCACCACATGCCCGGTCGGACGCTCATACAGCATGGCCTCGTCAACATACATCAGACCATGAATTTGATGTTCATCCAGCATTTCGATGAGCTGCAATGCCTGGTCAACCGGGAGAGGATCGGATTCCAGTACCTTTTTTGCATGATAATCATACAAGTAAGTGCCGTTGCAGCAAATTGCAGGTGTATCCAGCGCCAGTGCCTGATAAAAAGGATGAATAGCAACGTGATGGCGACCTGTGACAATGATAAGTTGGTAGCCTGCTTCTCTGGCGCGTGAGAGCGCTTCAAGAGAGGATGGCAACAAGGTCTTTTTCGGGGTCAGTAAGGTACCGTCTAAATCCAGGGCAATCACGCGTGCGGTCATAGGTTTTTCCAGATTAAGGTTGAGAATTGTGTCTGCTGGAATGGTACACCGAGACGGGAGCCGGACAAAATTCTGAGTCTTGATTAAGCATTCACCGTTAAAAGCGTCTACCTTAGGCGTGTGTCAGGCAATTGCAGCCACCTGCCAACAAGCAAAGGAGTATTCATGAAACAAACCGTTTATACCGCCAGTCCTGAGAGTCAGCAAATTCATGTCTGGAGCCTGAATCACGATGGGTCTTTGACGCTGACCCAGGTGGTTGATGTACCGGGTCAGGTACAGCCGATGGTCGTCAGCCCGGATAAGCGCTATCTCTATGTCGGTGTGCGTCCGGAGTTTCGTGTTCTGGCATATCGTATTGCGCCTGATGACGGTGCGCTGACCTTTGTTGCGGAATCTGCGCTGCCGGGTAGCCCGACGCATATTTCTACCGATCATCAGGGGCGCTTCGTGTTTGTCGGTTCCTATAATGCGGGCAGCGTGAGCGTCACGCGTCTGGAAGATGGTCTGCCGGTGGAATTAGTAGATGCGGTTGAGGGTCTGGATGGTTGCCACTCGGCCAATATCTCTCCGGATAACCGTACTCTGTGGGTTCCGGCATTGAAACAGGATCGTATCTGTCTGTTTGACGTCAGTGATGATGGTCATCTGGTCGCGCAGGAGCCGGCAGAAATGACCACCGTGGAAGGCGCGGGTCCGCGTCATATGGTGTTCCATCCGAATAAGCAATACGCCTATTGCGTGAATGAGCTGAACAGCTCTGTTGACGTCTGGGAGCTGAAAGATCCGCACGGCAAAATTGAATGCGTACAGACGCTGGATATGATGCCTGCTGATTTCTCCGATACCCGATGGGCGGCAGATATTCATATTACGCCGGATGGTCGTCATTTGTATGCCTGCGATCGTACCGCCAGTCTGATTACGGTGTTTAGCGTCTCAGAAGACGGAAGCGTGCTGACTAAAGAAGGCTTCCAGCCGACCGAAACGCAACCGCGCGGTTTTAATATCGACCACAGCGGTAAATACCTGATTGCCGCCGGGCAAAAATCTCATCACATCGCGGTATACGAGATTGCTGGCGAACAAGGGTTGCTGACGGAGAAAGGTCGTTACGCGGTAGGCCAGGGCCCGATGTGGGTGGTGGTTAACGCGCACTAATATTGCGTCTAATGCCGGATGAGTATCCGGCATATTGCCCGGCAGAGCATGAGTCTGCCGGGTTTACATCAGAGAATGGCAATTACTGCTTAGGCTCTGCAACCACTTTGCTACCAATACCGCGGTTGTTGTATTCCCACATGCGGTTGAAGTTAGTGTCGTTCAGGTTGCGCTGGATTTCGCCTTTATCATCTTCCGCGCCGGTATTACCGGTAAAGGGATGTTTTGAGATAACGCTGTCAGCCCACGGTTTCGCCATGTTAAAGCCTTCGTTAATCACGCTGTCGCGAATAACCACCTGTCCATTGGTGTTAGAATCAACATCCAGCGAGCGGCCCAGCTGCGCCACGCCATCACCACTTGCCGTGAAGCGGCTATTGATAGCCAGAAAACCGTAGTAGATGTTTGACAGGGTAGCCGGTGCAAACACGTACGCTTCCTGCTGGGTACGGGAGTTCACAACGCGGAAATCGGTGTTATCGAATACCACCGCGCCACGACCAGACACGATATCCACATCGCCTTCAATGTAGCTGTTCGTCACCAGCGTACGCGGCTGACGATCGTTTTCCAGACGGTTTTGTACGCCGCTATTGGTCACGAAGAAGGTGTTCTGGCGACCCAGAATGTTGACGTTGTTGATCTGTACTTTATCGCCATCGGTACGCAGTGCGACTGCCGGATGGTTACCTGCATCAACGCTATCACCGAGGTTGTTTTCAATGGTCAGGTTCTGCAATTGCAGACCGTTATTTTGCGACCAAACGACCGCAGAACACATCACGCCAATATTGGTGCCGCGCTTGCTCTGGCAATTATCAAACATATACCACGCTGGTTTGCCCGGCATATATTTACCGCCCGGGTTCACCGTACGACGCCAGTCAGCGGTGCTCATATCACCGTCAATGGCCTGGCCAATTTTCACATCCAGCGGTTTTTCGCCAGTACCGTAAAGCGTCAGGCTACCTGTCGCTGCCGGGATATAGACCGTGCCCTGATATTCGCCCGGCATGATCGCGATGTACTGACGTTTGTTGGTACGTTTGATGATTGCCGCATCAACCGCGGCCTGAATGCTGGTATGCGTCACGCCCTGGGTACCTGCCGGGCCAACCACAAAGTCAGGCTGCGCGGGCAAAGTAATAGCAGAAGGGCTCCACGGCGCGGTGTTTGGCGTCAGCGCGGAAAAATAGTGCGCGGCGACGAAGTTTTTCGCTTCATTGGCCGACAGAATCGGGCGCGAAGCGGTGCCAGGCGCGGTCTGATCGGAAGGAATTTGATCGGGCGGTGTAGAGCTACAGGCGGTCAGCGTCACGCCAAAAGCCATTGCCAGCGCCAGACGGGAAACTGATGATATGTTCACAGGTTGCTCCGGGCTTTGAAAGTTATCCATTGAAGCCTGCTTTTTTATACTAAGTTGAGCGAAACGGGAAGGTTAAAAGGTAAAAAGTTCTTTTTTATCGCCGTAATGCCCGGCGCGGAGAGACCTTATATCACAAATAGATAACAATTATGCTCATCCAGGTTGACAACATCCGCCGAATCAAAAATAAATGTCTATACAACCTATGACAAGTGGTGAGTCAAATGCAGCAATTCTTCCCTGATGATGTTATCTGGCGCAATGTTCGCCTGGCGACCATGGATCCTGAACGTGATAACCCGTATGGGCTGGTGGATGGACATGCGTTGATCGTCCGCCAGGGTAAGATTCGCGCTATTGTGCCGGAGTCTTCGTTATACCTCACACATGACAATACCTTTGATATGCAGGGCCGGCTGGTGACGCCTGGCCTGATCGACTGCCATACGCACCTGGTCTTTGGCGGGAATCGCGCAGGTGAATGGGAGCAGCGGCTTAACGGTGTTTCCTACCAGCAGATAAGCGCCCAGGGGGGCGGTATTAATGCCACCGTGTCGGCGACCCGTAGCGCCACTGATGAACAACTTCTTCATATAGCGCATCAGAGAATGGAGAGGTTAATCAAAGAAGGCGTTACGCTACTGGAAATAAAGTCTGGTTATGGTCTGGATTTGCAGACAGAAGAGAAAATATTACGTGTGGTGGCAGCGCTGGCGGCGGAAGATGTGATTGAAATAAGCCCGACGCTGTTGGCCGCGCATGCTACCCCGGCGGAATACCGGGGCGATCCTGACGGCTATATTACGCTGGTATGCGAGACTATTTTGCCGCAGTTGTGGGAGCAAGGGCTGTTCGAGACCGTCGATCTGTTCTGCGAAAGCGTCGGTTTTACGCTGGCGCAGAGTGAGCGGGTGTTCCAGGCAGCACAGGCGCTGGGCATCCCGATCAAAGCGCATGTTGAACAACTGTCACTGCTCGGCGGCGCCCAGTTGGTGAGCCGCTACCACGGTTTATCTGCCGACCATATTGAATATCTTGATGAAGCGGGCGTGGCGGCGATGAGCCAAAGCGGTACGGTTGGGGTGTTGTTGCCCGGCGCTTTCTATTTCCTCAAAGAGCAACAGCGTCCGCCGGTAGAGCTGTTACGGCAATATCAGGTGCCGATGGCGGTGGCGACCGACTTCAACCCTGGCACCAGTCCGTTTATCAGTCTGCACTGGGCGATGAATATGGCTTGCGTCCAGTTTGGCTTAACGCCGGAAGAAGCGTGGGCTGGCGTCACCCGTCATGCGGCCCGGGCGCTGGGACGTCATGCCTCTCACGGTCAATTGAAGGCCGGGTTTGTGGCCGATTTTGTGGTGTGGGATGCCGAACTCCCGGTCGAGATCCTCTATGAGCCAGGGCGTAACCCGCTCTACCAACGTGTATTCAAAGGACAACCTGCATGACTAACTGGCAACCTGCTTCTCCTGCACTATGGCAGGGGCGAGATGACCGCGCCGAGTCGCCGACTGCGCTGCGCCTGTTTCAGACGATTACGCTGAGTCCGGCGTTTTCCCCGGAAATGTACTCTGAGCAGATAGCACTGCTTGGTTTTGCCTGTGATGAAGGCGTTAAACGTAATCAGGGGCGTACGGGAGCCGCCGGAGCGCCAGATGCGCTACGTAAAGCGCTGGCGAATTTAGCCAGTCACGACGGGCATCAGCGGCTGGTGGATCTGGGGAATATTGTGGCGCAGGCCCCCGATCTTGAGGGCGCGCAGCAGGCGCTACGCAAGGCGGTACAGCGCTGTCAGCAGACGAAAATGCGTACCCTGGTACTGGGGGGAGGACACGAAACCGCGTTTGCCCATGGCGCTGGCGTGCTGGATGCGTTCCCGCAGGCAAAAGTGGGCATCTTCAATCTCGACGCGCATCTCGATTTGCGTCATGCCGAACAGGCCACATCTGGTACGCCGTTTCGCCAGCTGGCGCACCTTTGCGATGAACAGCAACGCGGATTTCACTATGCCTGTATCGGCGTCAGTCGGGCGGCAAATACCCAGGCGCTGTGGGATGAAGCGCAGCGGCTTGGTGTCACCGTGGTGGAAGATTTGCACTGTGATTCGGCACAGGCCCAACTGGCGCAGTTTGCCTCTGGCGTGGATGTCATCTATCTGACTATCGACCTTGACGTGCTGCCGGTTTGGGAAATGCCCGCGGTGTCAGCGCCCGCTGCGCTGGGCGTACCGTTGGCGACGCTGTTGGGGCTGATTGAACCCCTTTGTCGTAGCGGTAAACTGCAGGCGGTGGATATGGTTGAATTTAATCCACGCTTTGACGATGATGGCAGAGCGGCACGCGTTGCGGCGCGATTAGGCTGGCAAATCGCGCACTGGTGGCGCTGACATGCCTGAGGGCGTTACGCTTATCAGGTTCGGGTAATGTCTGTAAACTATACCCATTCACATTTCAGCTTAAGGAAGGCACACGAATGCTCCCATCCCGTTCTGCTCCAGCTCCTTTTTACGAAAAGGTAAAACAGGAGATCAGCGAAAAGATTGCCAGCGGTATCTGGCAAGCTCACGATCGTATCCCGTCTGAAGCAGAGCTGGTGGCACAGTATGGTTTTAGCCGCATGACCATCAATCGGGCGCTGCGTGAGTTAACGGATGAGGGGTTGCTGGTGCGTTTGCAGGGGGTGGGGACGTTTGTCGCCGAGCCAAAAGGCCAGTCTGCGCTGTTTGAAATTCGCAGTATTGCGGATGAAATCAACGCGCGTCAGCATCAGCACCGCTGTGAGGTTCTGACGCTGGAAAGAACCCAGGCAAATGCGCAGCAGGCTTTAGTGTTAAACGTTAAAGAAGGCACCCCCATTTTTCACTCCATCATGGTGCACTACGAGAACGATTTGCCGGTACAAATTGAAGATCGCTGTGTGAATGCGGAGATTGTGCCGGAGTATCTGGCGCAGGATTACAGCCAGACCACGCCTCACGCTTACCTGTCGCTGATCGCCCCCTTAACGGAAGGTGAGCACATTGTCGAAGCGGTACGCGCCAGTGCGGAAGAGTGCGCGTTGCTGAAAATCAAAGAACACGATCCCTGCTTGCTGATCCGCCGCAAAACCTGGTCCGCATCATCCATTGTCTCTCATGCCCGTTTGCTGTTTCCGGGTTCCCGCTATCGCCTGCAAGGACGGTTTATGTCCTGATGTCGGGATACCAAAACCGTGATTGCTGACGCAATATAATAAAAATGTATCTTAATTGTTAAAATCACCCTTGCGGCAACTTGTATAGACAAGTATATGTTACTTATCTATCCGACGTTCGCGAGGAGTTTTCTGTCATGTCCCATAGCAAATATCGTCAGCAGGATATTCGTGCCCCGCGTGGCACTACCTTAACGGCCAAAAGCTGGCTGACCGAAGCGCCGCTGCGCATGTTAATGAACAACCTGGATCCCGACGTGGCGGAAAATCCGCATGAGCTGGTGGTATACGGCGGGATTGGTCGCGCTGCACGTGACTGGGCGTGTTACGACGCCATCGTCAATGCGCTGACGCAACTGGAGAGCGATGAGACCCTGCTGGTCCAGTCGGGTAAACCGGTCGGTGTGTTCAAAACCCATGACAATGCCCCGCGCGTACTGATTGCTAACTCCAACCTGGTTCCGCACTGGGCAACCTGGGAACACTTTAACGAGCTGGATGCCAAAGGGCTGGCGATGTACGGTCAGATGACCGCCGGGAGTTGGATCTACATCGGCAGCCAGGGCATCGTGCAGGGGACGTATGAAACCTTCGTTGAGGCCGGACGTCAGCATTATCAGGGTAACCTGAGCGGACGCTGGGTGTTAACCGCCGGGCTGGGCGGTATGGGCGGGGCGCAGCCGTTAGCCGCGACGCTGGCGGGCGCATGCTCGCTGAATATTGAATGTCAGCAAAGCCGCATTGATTTCCGTCTGCGTACCCGTTACGTGGACGAGCAGGCGACATCGCTGGACGATGCGCTGGCGCGTATCGATAAGTACACCCGCGAGGGGAAAGCGGTTTCCATTGCGCTGTGCGCGAATGCCGCCGACGTTGTGCCGGAGCTGGTGAAACGTGGTGTGCGCCCGGATATGGTGACCGACCAGACCAGCGCCCACGATCCGCTGCATGGTTATCTGCCGTCCGGTTGGAGCTGGGAAGAGTATCAGGCGAAAGCGGTGTCCGATCCGCAGGGTACGGTGCAGGCGGCGAAACGCTCAATGGCAACACATGTCGAAGCGATGCTGGCGTTTAGCAAAATGGGCGTACCGACGTTTGATTACGGCAATAACATTCGCCAGATGGCCAAAGAGATGGGCGTGGAAAACGCCTTTGATTTCCCCGGTTTTGTGCCAGCGTATATTCGACCGCTGTTCTGTCGTGGCATTGGCCCGTTCCGCTGGGTGGCGCTTTCCGGCGATCCGCAGGATATTTATAAAACCGATGCCAAAGTGAAAGAGATCGTGGCTGACGATAAACACCTGCATCACTGGCTGGATATGGCGCGTGAGCGGATTAACTTCCAGGGCTTACCGGCGCGTATCTGCTGGGTCGGCCTGGAATGGCGGCAGAAGCTGGGGCTGGCGTTTAATGAAATGGTGCGCAGCGGCGAAGTGTTCGCGCCAATTGTTATTGGCCGTGACCATCTGGACTCCGGCTCCGTTGCCAGTCCGAACCGCGAAACCGAAGCCATGCGCGACGGGTCTGACGCCGTATCCGACTGGCCGCTGCTGAATGCGCTGCTGAACACCGCCAGCGGCGCGACGTGGGTGTCATTGCACCACGGTGGCGGAGTGGGAATGGGTTTCTCCCAGCATGCCGGGATGGTCATTGTTTGTGATGGCACCGATGAAGCCGCTGCGCGTATTGCCCGGGTATTGCATAACGATCCGGCTACCGGGGTGATGCGCCACGCTGACGCTGGATATGATATTGCGGTGGAATGCGCCGTCGAAGAAGGGCTGAATTTGCCGATGGTCGCTGCGACGCAGGGGAAACGCTGAGATGAATACCATGACATTAACGCCGGGCCAACTGACTTTTGCACAACTTCGTGACATCTGGCAGCGGCCGGTCCAACTAAGCCTTGATGCCAGCGCAATTGACGCCATTAATGCAAGCGTCGCCTGCGTCAATAACATTGTCGCTGAAGGCCGTACGGCATACGGCATTAATACCGGTTTTGGCCTGCTGGCGCAGACCCGTATCGCCACAGAAGATTTGCAGAATTTACAGCGCTCGTTGGTGCTTTCCCATGCGGCTGGCGTCGGCGAGGCGCTGGACGACGCGATGGTGCGTCTGATTATGGTGCTGAAAATCAACAGCCTGGCGCGCGGTTTTTCCGGTATTCGCCTGAGCGTGATTGAAGCGCTGATTGCGCTGGTGAATGCCGGGGTGTATCCGCTGATCCCGGCGAAAGGCTCAGTGGGGGCATCGGGTGACCTGGCGCCGTTGGCGCATATGTCTCTGACATTGCTGGGTGAAGGGAAGGCGCGCTGGCAGGGGGAATGGCTCCCGGCGACCGAAGCACTGAAAAAGGCCGGGCTGGAGCCGATAACGCTGGAGGCGAAAGAAGGGCTGGCGCTGCTTAACGGGACTCAGGCTTCGACGGCTTTTGCGCTGCGTGGACTCATTGAAGCTCAGGAACTGTTTGCGTCCGCGACGGTGTGCGGGGCGCTGACCACCGAAGCCGTTTTGGGCTCCCGTCGTCCGTTTGACGCGCGGATTCATGCCGCGCGAGGACAACGCGGACAGATTGACGCCGCGGCGCTGTACCGCCATGTGTTGACGGATTCCAGCGCGCTTTCGCAGTCGCATCATAACTGTGAAAAAGTACAGGATCCGTATTCTCTGCGCTGTCAGCCGCAGGTGATGGGGGCATGTCTGACGCAAATGCGCCATGTGATGGATGTTCTGCTGGTGGAAGCCAACGCGGTTTCCGACAACCCGCTGGTGTTTGCCGAAGAAGGCGATGTGATTTCCGGCGGCAACTTCCATGCTGAACCCGTGGCGATGGCGGCGGATAACCTGGCGCTGGCGATTGCGGAAATCGGGGCCTTATCGGAGCGACGCATTGCGTTAATGATGGATAAACACATGTCGCAACTGCCGCCTTTCCTGGTGAAAAATGGCGGAGTTAACTCCGGCTTTATGATTGCGCAAGTCACGGCTGCCGCGCTGGCGAGCGAGAACAAAGCGCTGGCGCATCCGCACAGTGTAGACAGCTTACCGACCTCCGCCAACCAGGAGGATCATGTGTCTATGGCGCCGGCGGCGGGTCGCAGGCTGTGGGAGATGGCGGCGAATACGCGCGGCGTGATTGCCGTCGAGTGGCTGGCGGCGTGTCAGGGAATCGATCTACGTGAAGGGTTAACCTCAAGTCCATTGCTGGAGCAGGCGCGCCAGGCGCTACGCGAGCAGGTTACCCACTATACGCAGGATCGCTTTTTCGCCCCGGATATTGAGTCCGCGACCGAACTGTTAGCGCAAGGAACGTTGTTGAAATTGCTGCCCGAATTTCTGTAGAAAATTGCCTGATGGCGACGCTAACGCGTCTTATCAGGCCTACGATCTGCTTTGTAGGCCGGATGAGGCGAAGCCGACATCCGGCCCAACAGAGATTAACTAAACATCGCCGTAATCGAGGCGCTGGCGAGCGAGTGGAAGTGAACATTAAATCCAACCATCGCGCCGCTGGCGTCCTCATCGACATCAATACGCTCTACATCCAGCGCGTGAACCGTAAAAATATAGCGATGAGTTTCCCCCTTCGGCGGCGCTGCGCCGCCATAACCGGCTTTACCAAAATCCGTACGGGTCTGAATCACCCCGTCCGGCAGTGCAACCAGACCGGAACCGAAGCCTTGCGTGAGAACGCGGGTATCGGCGGGCAGATTTACAACTACCCAGTGCCACCATCCGGAGCCGGTGGGCGCATCAGGATCGTAACAGGTCACGACAAAGCTCTTAGTCCCGGTGGGCACATCATCCCATGCCAGATGCGGGGAAATATTATCCCCGTCATATCCCATGCCGTTAAAGACGTGACGATGCCCAAGCTTCTCCCCATCGCGCAGATCGTTACTGATTAGTTTCATACTGACTCCTCTCGTTAGCCAAAAAGTGTAGCCAGAAACCGTAGAGCTTACCGCTGTTTAATCGCTAAAAAATGTTGCATGGCGCACAGCCTCATTGACGGCCTGCGTAAGGCGGCGCAACTGCTCGGGCTGGATAATGTACGGCGGCATCAGATAGATTAGCTTACCAAACGGTCGTACCCACACGCCCTGTCCGACAAAGAACTTCTGTAGTGCCGCCATATTTACCGGCTGGGTGGTTTCTATCACGCCGATGGCGCCGAGCACGCGCACGTCGGCGACCCAACTGGAGTCTGCTGCCGGGGCGAGTTCTGTACGCAACTGCGCTTCAATGGCCGCGACCTGCGAGCGCCACTCGCCGGTGTTGAGTAGCGACAGGCTGGCGGAGGCGACGGCACAAGCCAGCGGATTGCCCATAAAGGTCGGACCGTGCATGAAGCAGCCCGCTTCGCCGTTGCTGATGGTTTCTGCGACCAGACGGGTGGTCAGGGTCGCGGAAAGGGTCATCGTTCCGCCGGTTAATGCTTTGCCGAGGCACAAAATATCCGGCGTAATATCGGCGTGTTCACAGGCAAACAGCCTGCCGGTGCGGCCAAATCCGGTGGCAATCTCATCGGCAATCAGCAGGATGCCTTCCCGGTCGCACATCTTACGGATACGCTTTAACCACTCAGGATGGTATATGCGCATACCGCCAGCGCCCTGCACAATTGGCTCGAGGATCACCGCCGCAATCTCGTGACGATGCGCGGCCATCAGGCGGGCAAAAGGCACCATGTCCAGTTCGTCCCACTCGCCGCCCATGCGGCTTTGCGGCGCAGGCGCGAACAGGTTTTCCGGCAGATACCCTTTCCACAGACTGTGCATTGAGTTGTCGGGATCGCAGACCGACATCGCGCCGAAGGTATCGCCGTGATAGCCGTTACGAAATGTCAGGAAACGCTGACGAGATTCCCCTTTGGCCTGCCAGTATTGCAGCGCCATTTTCATCGCCACTTCCACCGCGACCGAACCTGAATCCGCGAGAAAAACGCACTCCAGCGCTTCTGGCGTCATGTCCACCAGTTGGCGACACAGCGCGATGGCCGGGGCATGGGTAATGCCGCCAAACATCACGTGCGACATGGCGTCAATCTGCGTTTTCATTGCGGTGTTCAACTGCGGATGATTGTAACCGTGGATCGCCGCCCACCAGGATGACATACCGTCAATGAGCCGCTCACCGCTGGCTAAAATCAGTTCACAACCTTCGGCCCGCGCCACCGGATACACCGGCAATGGGGAGGTCATGGAAGTGTAAGGGTGCCAGATATGGCGTTGGTCAAACGCAAGATCATCCGTTGTCATAATCGACTTGTAAACCAAATTAAAAAGATTTAGGTTTACGAGTCTACACCAAACTGACAACGAAACGTATACCAATATGGCTCATTCTTCTCGCTGGACAATGTCGCAAGTCACCGAATTATTTGAAAAACCACTGCTTGATCTCCTGTTTGAAGCGCAACAGATTCATCGTCAGCACTTCGATCCGCGGCAGGTACAGGTCAGTACGCTGTTGTCGATTAAGACAGGCGCCTGTCCGGAAGACTGCAAATACTGCCCGCAAAGTTCTCGCTATAAAACGGGTCTGGAAACTGAACGCTTGATGGAAGTGGAACAGGTACTGGACTCGGCGCGTAAGGCGAAGCAGGCCGGTTCAACGCGGTTTTGCATGGGGGCGGCGTGGAAGAACCCGCATGAGCGCGATATGCCTTACCTGGAACAGATGGTTCAGGGCGTGAAAGCGTTGGGGCTGGAAGCCTGCATGACGCTGGGAACGCTCAACGAAACCCAGGCTCAGCGCCTGGCCAACGCGGGACTGGATTACTACAACCATAACCTCGACACCTCGCCGGAGTTTTACGGCAATATCATCACTACCCGGTCTTATCAGGAACGTCTGGATACGCTGGATAAAGTGCGTGAAGCCGGGATTAAAGTCTGCTCAGGCGGTATTGTCGGATTAGGCGAAACGGTCACCGATCGCGCCGGTCTGCTGCTGCAATTAGCCAATCTGCCGACGCCGCCGGAAAGCGTGCCGATCAACATGCTGGTGAAGGTGAAGGGCACGCCGCTTGCCGATAACGACGACGTCGACGCGTTTGATTTCATCCGTACCATCGCCGTGGCGCGCATCATGATGCCAACCTCTTACGTGCGTCTTTCCGCCGGGCGCGAGCAGATGAACGAGCAAACCCAGGCGATGTGCTTTATGGCCGGCGCTAACTCGATTTTCTACGGCTGCAAACTGCTGACCACGCCGAATCCGAACGAAGATAAAGATTTGCTGTTATTCCGCAAGCTGGGTCTCAACCCGCAGCAAACGGCGGTGCTGGCGGGGGATAACGAACAGCAACAACGTCTCGAGCAGGCGCTGCGTACCCCGGATACCGATGATTACTACAACGCGGCAACCGTATGACCTGGCAGCAAAAAATTGGCGATGCGCTCACGGCGCGTCGTTGCGCTGATGCGTGGCGGCAGCGCTATGCGGTGACCCAGGGCGCCGGTCGCTGGCTGCAGGCCGACGGCCGCCAGTATCTGAATTTCTCCAGCAACGATTACCTTGGCCTGAGCCACCATCCGCAGATTATCTGCGCCTGGCAGCAGGGAGCTGAACGTTTTGGCGTCGGCAGCGGCGGCTCGGGTCATGTCAGCGGGCATTCCGTGGCTCACCAGGCGCTGGAAGAAGAGCTGGCGCAGTGGCTGGGCTATTCGCGGGCGCTGTTATTTATCTCCGGTTTTGCCGCTAATCAGGCGGTGATAGCCGCATTGATGGAAAAAGACGATCGTATTGTTGCCGACAGGCTTAGCCATGCCTCTCTGTTGGAGGCCGCCAGCCTTAGCCCGGCTGTTCTACGTCGCTTTACCCATAACGATCCGCATCATCTGGAGCGTCTGCTGACTGCCCCCTGTCCGGGGCAGCAGCTCGTGGTCACTGAAGGCGTTTTCAGCATGGATGGCGACAGCGCGCCGCTCGCTGAAATCCACGCGGCAGCGAAACGACACGGTGCGTGGCTGCTGGTGGACGATGCGCACGGCGTTGGCGTAACCGGTGCAGAAGGGCGCGGCTCCTGCTGGCGACAGCAGGTGAAACCCGAACTGTTAGTGGTGACGTTTGGCAAAGGATTTGGCGTCAGCGGCGCGGCAATCCTGTGTTCTGACAGCGTGGCCGACTATCTGTTGCAGTTTGCCCGCCATCTGATCTACAGCACCAGTATGCCTCCGGCGCAGGCTCAGGCCCTGCGCGCCGCGCTGGCGGTGATCCGCAGCCGTGAAGGCGATGAACGCCGGGAAAAGTTAGCGATGCTGATCCAGCGTTTTCGCGCTGGGGTAAATACGCCGGGTTTAACGCTGGCGAATTCAACCAGTGCTATTCAGCCGCTGATTGTTGGCGATAACCATAAAGCCTTGCAGCTGGCGGATGCGCTACGGCAACAGGGATGTTGGGTGACGGCAATTCGCCCGCCGACGGTGCCCGCCGGTACGGCCAGATTACGGCTGACGCTGACCCAGGCGCATGAGGTGCAGGATATCGATCGTCTACTGGAGGTGTTGCATGGCGCAGGTCAATAAACGGGCGATTGCCGCCGCGTTTGGCCGCGCGGCCACCCACTATGAGCAACACGCAGAGCTACAGCGTCAAAGTGCCGATGCGTTACTGGCGTTACTGGATGGCGGCACGTTCTCGCAGGTATTGGATGCGGGCTGTGGGCCTGGACGTATGAGTCGTTACTGGCGTGAGCAGGGGAGTGAGGTCTGCGCGCTGGATCTGTCGTCGCAAATGCTGGCTGAAGCGCAGCGTCACGATGTCGCCCACCATTATCTGCTGGCGGATATCGAAGCCATCCCGCAGGCAAGCGCGAGCTTTGACCTGGCCTGGAGTAATCTGGCCGTACAGTGGTGTGGCGACCTGCGCGGCGCGTTAAGCGAGCTTTACCGGGTGGTGCGTCCTGGCGGGACGGTGGCGTTTAGTACCCTGGCGCAGGGTTCGATGCCGGAACTTCGTCAGGCCTGGCAGGCGGTTGACGATCGGGAGCACGCCAACCGTTTTTTGCCCGTGGCGCAACTGGAAAACGCCCTGTATGGCTGGGATGTTGAATACCAGTTTCATGCCGTCACGCTGTGGTTTGATGATGCGCTGAGCGCCATGCGTTCGCTAAAAGGCATTGGCGCGACGCATTTGCATGATGGGCGCGAGCAACGTGTGCTGACGCGCGCTCAGCTGCGCCAGCTACAGTTAGCCTGGCCCTGTCAGCAGGGGAAATATCCGCTGACCTACCATCTTTTTTTAGGAGTAATTCAACGTGGCTAAAACGTATTTTGTCACCGGGACAGATACCGAAGTCGGTAAAACTGTCGCCAGCTGCGCGCTGCTCCAGGCGGCGGGACAACTGGGGTTGCGCGCCGTTGGCTATAAGCCGGTGGCGTCAGGCAGTGAAATGACGGCTGATGGCCTGCGAAACAGCGATGCGTTGGCATTACAGCGCAATAGCGCTGTGACGGCGGACTATACGGCGATTAATCCCTACTGCTTCGCTGAACCTACCTCGCCGCATATCATCAGCGCCGACGAAGGTCGCCCCATTTTGGCCTCCGTGATGTCATCGGGTTTACGCACGCTTGAAGCGCAGGCTGACTGGGTACTGGTGGAGGGGGCTGGTGGATGGTTTACGCCGCTTTCGCCAACGCTGAGTTTTTCAGACTGGGTCAAAACAGAACAGTTGCCGGTGATTCTGGTGGTTGGCGTTAAGCTCGGCTGCATCAATCACGCCATTCTGACCGCCCAGGCGGTGCAGCAGGCCGGACTGACGCTTGCCGGATGGGTAGCCAATGATGTGACGCCGCCCGGCAAACGTCATGCTGAATACATGGCGACGCTAAAGCGCGTGATCCCGGCACCTTTGCTGGGGGAAATTCCCTGGCTGGCAGAAGATCCTGAGCAGGCATCGACCGGACGTTATCTCGATCTCAGCATTTTGTCTTTGACGGCATCAGCTGGTTGAATCGAGAGGGGAAATAACACTGGTCGCTATTGCAGTACGCGGACAAGAAAATGGTGAAAATGCGAGCAAGATCTCGGCTCTCCCTGGCCGCCTCGTTAGCTGATAAATATCAAAAAATAGCGATAATTTTTTTTTAGCCCAGCGGAAAAGAGAGTCAGGGTGTTTTTGCCAGGCTACAGTCCACACGGGCTGGAAGCAGTTATCCACTATTCCTGTGGATAACCTTGTGCATTAGGGTTAGAAAACACAATGTAAGCGAGAGAAGACGCGGCCTGCGACTAAATTGATGCGAAAGACGGCTTGAGAAAATAATCTTTAAATTACAGATAGTTAGATAAAAGCAATGGCTGTCGCAGAAGTGTCATGTGTTGCCATAAAACTTTCATCGGCTGGCTTGACAAATGTTAAAAAAGGCATTGGTTTGGGGATAACACATTTTTGCTGGTGTTTTATCTTGTCTGGGGGCAAATTTTGGCCTGCAGTCACGGCTATTTTGCGGGTGTAACAGAAATATTCTGGCGCGTTACTGTTTTTTCATCCAGTATATTTTACTGGCAAAATATACGACTGCGAGTAAAATTACACACCTGCCCGCCCATTGCTTCAGGTAGCTGCTCATGAGTAAACCGTTCAAACTAAATTCCGCTTTTAAACCCTCTGGCGATCAGCCTGAGGCGATACGTCGCCTGGAAGAAGGTCTGGAGGACGGTCTGGCGCATCAGACGCTGCTGGGGGTGACGGGATCGGGGAAAACATTCACCATCGCGAATGTGATTGCGGACCTACAGCGTCCTACCATGGTGCTGGCGCCTAACAAGACGCTTGCCGCGCAGCTATATGGCGAGATGAAAGAGTTCTTTCCGGAAAACGCGGTGGAATATTTTGTCTCCTACTACGACTATTATCAGCCGGAAGCTTACGTACCGAGTTCTGATACCTTCATCGAGAAGGATGCCTCGGTCAACGAACACATTGAGCAGATGCGTCTGTCGGCGACCAAAGCGCTACTGGAACGTCGGGATGTCGTTGTGGTGGCGTCGGTTTCCGCCATTTATGGTTTGGGCGACCCGGACCTGTATCTGAAAATGATGCTGCATCTGACGGTGGGGATGATCATTGACCAGCGCGCGATCCTGCGTCGTCTGGCGGAGCTGCAATATACCCGTAACGATCAGGCATTCCAGCGCGGGACCTTCCGCGTGCGCGGTGAAGTTATCGACATTTTCCCGGCTGAATCCGACGACATTGCGCTGCGCGTGGAACTGTTTGATGAGGAAGTCGAGCGTTTGTCGCTGTTTGACCCGCTTACCGGGCAGGTTGAATCGACCATTTCCCGCTATACCATCTACCCGAAAACGCACTACGTCACGCCGCGCGAACGTATCGTGCAGGCGATGGAAGAAATTAAAGTCGAGCTGGCAGACCGCCGTAAAAATCTGCTGGCGAATAACAAGTTGCTGGAAGAGCAGCGCTTAAGCCAGCGTACACAGTTCGATCTGGAAATGATGAACGAGCTGGGTTATTGCTCGGGGATTGAAAACTATTCCCGCTATCTGTCCGGACGCGGTCCAGGCGAGCCGCCGCCGACGTTGTTTGATTACCTGCCGGCTGATGGTCTGCTGGTAGTGGATGAATCTCACGTCACTATCCCGCAAATTGGCGGTATGTACCGTGGCGACCGGGCGCGTAAAGAGACCCTGGTTGAATACGGATTCCGTTTGCCCTCGGCGCTGGATAACCGCCCGCTTAAATTTGAAGAGTTCGAGGCACTGGCTCCGCAGACCATCTACGTCTCGGCGACGCCGGGGAACTATGAGCTGGAGAAATCCGGTGATGACGTGGTTGATCAAGTAGTACGACCGACTGGCCTGCTGGATCCGGTGATAGAAGTGCGTCCGGTGGCGACGCAGGTTGACGATCTGCTGTCGGAGATCCGCACGCGTGCGGCGATTAACGAACGTGTGCTGGTCACCACGCTTACCAAACGCATGGCGGAAGACCTCACCGAATACCTCGAAGAGCACGGCGAGCGGGTGCGTTATCTGCACTCAGACATCGATACCGTGGAACGTATGGAAATCATTCGTGACCTGCGCCTGGGCGAGTTTGACGTGCTGGTGGGTATCAACCTGTTACGTGAGGGGCTGGACATGCCTGAGGTCTCGCTGGTGGCGATTCTGGACGCAGACAAAGAAGGGTTCCTGCGCTCTGAACGCTCACTTATCCAGACCATCGGTCGCGCGGCGCGTAACATCAACGGCAAGGCTATACTCTACGGCGATAAAATTACCGCCTCGATGGCCAGGGCGATTGGTGAAACTGAACGTCGTCGCGAGAAGCAGCAGCGCTATAACGAAGAGCACGGTATTACGCCGCAGGGGCTGAACAAGAAAGTGGTCGATATTCTGGCGCTGGGTCAGAATATTGCGAAGACCAAGGCGAAGGGCAAAGGGAAGTCACGTGCGGGTGCGAAGTCTGACGTTGTGGAACTGGATATGACGCCAAAAGCCCTGCAGCAAAAGATTCACGAGTTGGAAGGGCAGATGATGCAGCATGCGCAGAATCTCGAATTTGAAGAGGCTGCGACGATCCGCGATCAGTTGCATCAGCTGCGCGAGTTATTTATTGCGGCATCGTAATCCTGTGCCGGATGCGGGGTAACCCCCTTATCCGGCTTACGGGGTGCTTGCGTTTGTCGGCCTGACAAGCGCAGCGCATCAGGCAAATCCACTCAGCCTAATGCCTGTACCGCTTTCTCCAGCGCGCAGTGCAGCAGCTGACGGTCATGACGGTACGGAATATCGCTGGCTTCCAGCACTTCCTGAATCACAATGCGGTCGGTAACGGCGGAAACATCTACTTTCGGGCCGACAACCACCGCGTCAATCACTTTTTTGCCAACGTACTGTTCGATGATTGCCAGCTTATCGTTAAGCGTCAGGCTGGCTGCTGGCAGGCTTAATTCGCGACCCAGGTTGCCAATGTAGACCATCCTGGCGGGTGTACGCCGTAATGCCTGCGCCAGTTCGTCGAGCAGCAGGATCGGCATCAGGCTGGTATAAAAACTGCCAGGCCCTATCAGAATCAAATCTGCTTCGGCGATAGCCTCAACCGCTTCTCGCGTGGTAGGGACTTTTGGCGACAGCATCAGTTCCTGAGGTGGGATAGTGAGCTGATCGATATTCACTTCGCCATAGACTTCATGCCCCTGATCATCAATAGCCATCAGATCCACCGGCAGCTCTGACATCGGAATTAAATGCGCATCCACCTTCAGCAGGTTGCGAATTAAATTAATAGCTTCGAGAGGCCGCACGCTGAGGTGATCGAGCGCCTTTAACATTAAATTTCCAAGGTTATGTCCGGAAAGCTCGCCATTACCGCCAAAACGGTATTCAAACATAGCGGATGCAACGCTGGGTTGGGTAATTAACTGGTTCAGGCAGTTACGCATGTCCCCCCAGGCGATGCCGCCTTCAGAACGACGAATACGCCCCGTGGAGCCGCCATTATCGGTGGTGGTGACGATACCCGTCAGTCGTGAGCCTAAAGGGGAAAGTGAGGAGAGAACGCGTCCTAATCCATGCCCTCCGCCGAGAGCGACAACGCGATCTAAATCTGCCAGCGTGCGAGTGCGCATAGAGTTTCCTGATATCAATTGATCGGCGCTACAGTATCGTAAATAGCGTGTTTTCAGCAATTATCCAGTTGGCATTTGCCGAAATTAATTTTCGGCGATCTACTCCTTTCTGACGACATGCACCTGACAGCAAGATGATGTATATCAATGCAAAACTGTGTTTTTTGCTTATTCTGTAGCGAAATTGCACGATCATGTCGCTATATACGTATTTATACAGCGTAAGTGTGCTTGGCATTATCGCCATTTACACGCTAGTATCGGCATAACCACTACGTACTCAAA
>NZ_JAHLQZ010000051.1:0-25932 GCF_018919505.1 Citrobacter sp. S55_ASV_140 | reverse complement strand
TTCGAACCAGAAATCCCGCCAAATACCGGCAATATTATCCGTCTTTGCGCCAATACTGGCTTTCGTCTGCATATTATTGAGCCAATGGGCTTTACCTGGGACGACAAGCGCCTGCGTCGCGCAGGCCTGGATTACCATGAATTTACCGCCGTGCTGCGCCACCCTGATTACGCCGCCTTCGTCGCCGCAGAAAACCCGCAGCGTCTGTTTGCCCTGACCACCAAAGGTACGCCAGCGCACAGCGCAGTAAGTTATAAGGATGGGGATTATCTTATGTTTGGCCCGGAAACACGCGGTCTGCCAGCCAGTATCCTCGACGCTCTGCCGGCCGAACAAAAAATTCGTATTCCGATGATGCCGGACAGTCGTAGCATGAACCTGTCAAATGCGGTGTCGGTGGTGGTGTATGAAGCCTGGCGCCAACTGGGATATCCCGGCGCGATATTACGCAGTTAATTTGTGTCGGATGGCGGCTGACGCCTTATCCGGCCTACAAATCCCACGTAGGCCCGGTAAACGCAGCGCCACCGGGCATGGCTCGAAATCAGATGCCATCGCCGTATTCGAACGTATGATGTATCCCGTTGAAATGCTGATCCATATCCATGGACGGCTTATCGCTGTCAGGCTTGCCGACAATGCGTGCCGGGACGCCTGCGGCGGTAGTATGTGGCGGTACGGGTTGTAAAACGACGGAACCCGCGCCAATCTTCGCGCCGCGCCCGACTTCAATGTTGCCGAGAATTTTCGCGCCCGCGCCAATCATCACCCCTTCACGAATTTTTGGATGACGATCGCCGCCCGCTTTACCGGTCCCGCCAAGCGTAACGGATTGCAAAATAGAGACGTCATTTTCAATCACGGCGGTTTCACCCACCACAATACCGGTGGCGTGATCGAGCATAATCCCACGGCCAATTTTTGCCGCCGGATGAATATCTACCTGGAAAGAAACAGATACCTGATTTTGCAGGAAGATTGCCAGCGCCTGACGCCCCTGATGCCATAGCCAGTGGCCGATGCGGTAGGCCTGAAGCGCATGAAAGCCCTTCAGATACAGAAGTGGGGTGGAATATTTGTCGACGGCCGGGTCGCGCGTGCGTACCGCCTGGATATCACAAGCCGCCGAAGCAATCATTTCGGGATCGGCCGCGTAGGCCTCTTCCACAACTTCGCGAATCGCAATGGCAGGCATGATTGGAGACGCGAGCTTATTCGCCAGCATATAGCTCAGCGCGCTACCGAGGTTTTCATGCTTGAGCAGCGTTGCGTGGTAAAAACTGGCCAGCATAGGCTCACATTCCGCCAGTGCCCGGGCTTCTGCTTTAATGTTTTTCCAGACGATATCCAGTTCTTCACACGGCATTGCGTACTCCAGAAGGTAGCAAAACGACCGACCCGTTCTTCGCGGGTCGGGTCGTTATATTCAACAGTTCCTTACAGCTAGTGGCGGCTCAGCTCATCCTTGCGTGCACGGCCTAATAACGTTAATGCTGCCTCGCGCGCGTTTTTTCCGCAATACAATACTTGATAAATTTCCTCGGTTATTGGCATCTCAACACCAAAACGGTGCGCCAATTCACGAACTTCTTTCGTATTACGGTAACCTTCCACTACCTGACCAATCTTGTCCTGCGCGCCCTGCACGTCCATCCCCTGGCCGAGCATCATGCCAAATCGACGGTTGCGCGACTGGTTGTCGGTACAGGTCAGCACCAGATCGCCTAAACCCGCCATCCCCATAAAGGTGGCAGGATCGGCTCCCAGCGCCGCGCCAAGACGCGACATTTCGGTCAGTCCACGGGTGATCAATGCGGTTCGCGCATTGGCGCCAAAACCGATGCCGTCGGACATTCCCGCGCCAATCGCAATGACGTTTTTCACCGCGCCGCCAAGCTGCACGCCAATGAAATCCGGGTTGCTGTAAACGCGAAAGCTTTTGCCGCAGTGCAGCAACTGCTGGAGATCGTCAGCAAAGGTGTCGTCCGTCGAGGCCAGAGAAATCGCCGTCGGCATACCCGCCGCCAGCTCTTTGGCGAACGTCGGGCCGGAGATGACCGCCAGCGGAATAGAATCCCCCAGCGCTTCACGCGCCACATCCTGCAACAGACGCCCTGTTTCCGCTTCCAGACCTTTTGTCGCCCAGACCAGACGCGCATCAGGACGCATCAACGGTTTGATGTTACGCAGCACTTCGCCAAAGACGTGGCTCGGCACCACCACCAGAATATTACGGCTGGCGGCCAGCGCAGTGGCTAAGTCACTTTCCAGGCGCAGCGTGTCGGGAAAAGGCACATCAGGGAGGAACGCGACGTTGCAGCGATCGTGCTCAAGGGTCGCGATATGTTTTGGATCATGGCCCCACAGGACAACCTGATGGCCATTTCTTGCCAGGGTAATGGCAAGAGCGGTGCCGTACGAGCCGGCACCAATCACAGTCATTGAAGCATTACTTTGGTTCATCAGGCATCCTGATGTTCTTCAGTACCTTCGCCAGCCTGCTGCTGTAAATAGTTCATGAACAGCGCATCAAAGTTGACCGGCGCAAGGTTCAGTTGCGGGAACGTACCGCGTGAAACCAGGCTAGTGATGCATTCGCGGGCATACGGGAACAGAATGTTCGGGCAGTATGCGCCGAGGCAATGCGCCATCTGAGTCCCTTCGATACCGCTGATGGAGAAAATACCGCCCTGCTGAACTTCACACAGGAACGCCGTTTCTTCGCCAAGAGCAGCCGTTACGGTGACACGCAGCACGACTTCATACACGTCATCTGCCAGTTGGGTAGATGCGGTATCAAGATCAAGTTTAACCTCTGGCTGCCAATCTTTCTGGAAAACATGCGGTGCATTTGGCGCTTCGAAAGATACATCCTTGGTATAGATACGTTGGATCTGGAAAGCCATTTCAGTGTTATTTTGTTCTGACATGTTTAGAAAACCCTTAGTGTTGTCCTTTAAATACTTTCAGTACGCCTTATCGCAGCAGGGGATCCAGTCCACCACGCGCATCCAACGCATACAAGTCGTCACAACCGCCAATGTGCTGTGCATCAATAAAAATCTGCGGAACCGTCGTACGGCCACTGCGTTTGATCATCTCTTCACGCTTTACGGCATCGCCGTCAATCGGAAGTTCCTGGAAACTCACACCCTTGCTGTTCAACAGCGCTTTTGCGCGATGGCAAAACGGGCAGGTTGCTTTGGTGTAGATCTCAATATTGGCCATGACTTATCTCCAGTGTTCTTTTTACCCTGCGGCATGAAAGAAGACGGGTAAATTACTTGCCGCGAACCAGTGGCAGATTCTCACCACTCCAGCCCGCTACGCCGTCTTTCAGTACGGATACCTGCTCAAAACCGGCTTTAATCAGCGCAGTTGCTGAATCCTGGCACTGCATGCCTGAACCATCAACCACAATCACAGGTTTGTTTTTGTGTTTTTCAAGCTCGCCAAAATTGTTGGCTTTGATTTCGCTCGGCAGCAGGTTAGTGGAGCCTGCGATATGGCCTTTGCGGAAGTCGTCGCGCTGGCGTAAATCCACAACAACGGCGTCTTCTTTATTGATGAGACGTGTAGCTTCGCCGCGAGTAATCACCTTCACTTTTGAGGTCAGGCTCTTAAACGTGGTAAATAATACAGCCGCCAGTAACGCAATCCAGGCGATACTCAAGACAGGGTGGCGACTAACAAATTGCATAATTTCTTGCATGGGGGGTAACAACTCCCGACTAGTGATTAAAAAAAACCAGGAAAGGAGTATACCTGCGCGTTGGCGCAAATACAGCCAGAGCGTGCATTGGATTGCATTTTTGCGGGGCGCTACGGAAAAAAAAAATGTAAATCGGTGTTCCCCCTGGCACGCGATCCCCCATTATTTGATCTTCGGGGGCTACTTTATCGATTCAGCTGTAGTAAAATTACGCAATTATTTTTTATCTATGAGTGTGAGGTTGTCGCAATGTCGGTTTCTAAAAAACCTATGGTACTGGTGATTCTGGATGGCTACGGCTATCGCGAAGACAGCCAGGATAACGCCATTTTTACTGCTAAAACCCCGGTAATGGATGCGCTGTGGGCAAAACGTCCGCATACCCTGATTGATGCGTCTGGTCTGGAAGTCGGCCTGCCCGATCGCCAGATGGGCAACTCCGAAGTGGGTCACGTCAACCTGGGCGCGGGCCGTATCGTGTATCAGGACCTTACCCGTCTGGATGTCGAAATCAAAGAGCGTACGTTCTTCGCTAACCCGGTGCTGACCCACGCGGTCGACCAGGCAAAAAATGCCGGAAAAGCGGTACATATCATGGGTCTGCTCTCTGCTGGCGGCGTTCACAGCCACGAAGATCACATCATGGCGATGGTAGAACTGGCCGCTGAACGCGGTGCGGAAAAAATCTATCTGCACGCTTTCCTTGATGGCCGTGATACCCCGCCGCGCAGCGCTGAACATTCACTGCAGAAATTCGAAGAGAAATTTGCCGCGCTGGGCAAAGGTCGCGTAGCCTCCATCATCGGTCGTTACTACGCTATGGACCGCGACAACCGTTGGGATCGCGTAGAACAGGCTTACGATCTGATGACGCTGGCGAAGGGCGAGTTCCAGTTCGCTACGGCGGTTGAAGGCCTGCAGGCCGCTTATGCCCGCGACGAGAACGACGAATTCGTCAAAGCGACCGTGATCCGTGCCGAAGGTCAGGTAGAAGCCGCTATGGAAGACGGCGATACGCTGATTTTCATGAACTTCCGTGCTGACCGTGCGCGTGAAATCACTCGCGCATTCGTTAACGCTGACTTCGATGGCTTCGCCCGTAAGAAAGTCGTTAACCTCAACTTTGTGATGCTGACGGAATACGCGGCCGACATCAAAACTGCGGTGGCTTACCCACCAGCATCTTTGGCCAACACCTTCGGCGAGTGGATGGCGAAGAACGAAAAAACGCAGCTGCGTATTTCCGAAACCGAAAAATATGCGCACGTAACCTTCTTCTTCAACGGCGGCGTAGAAGAGCCGTTCACAGGCGAAGACCGTATCCTGATCAACTCGCCGAAAGTCGCGACCTACGATCTGCAGCCGGAAATGAGCTCTGCTGAACTGACCGAGAAGCTGGTTGCAGCGATTGAGAGCGGTAAATACGACACCATCATTTGTAACTACCCGAACGGCGACATGGTTGGCCACACCGGCGTGATGGATGCAGCGGTTAAAGCGGTTGAAGCGCTGGACCATTGCGTTGAGCAGGTAGCGAAAGCCGTTGAATCCGTTGGCGGACAATTGCTGATCACCGCAGACCACGGTAACGCAGAGCAAATGCGCGATCCGTCTACTGGCCAGGCGCATACCGCGCATACCAACCTGCCGGTTCCGCTGATTTATGTCGGTGGTAAAAACGTTAAAGCGGTCGAAGGCGGTAAACTTTCAGATATCGCCCCAACGATGCTGACGCTGATGGGTATGGAAATCCCGCAAGAGATGACTGGTAAGCCGCTGTTCATCGTGGAATAATCCCTCCCCATGAGGGGAAAGGCGATTAATACCATCACTCGGGCCGTGAAACTGCCAAAGTTTTCAGTCAGGCCCTTGTTCTACGCCAGCGCGCTTAGCGCTGGCGTATTGCTGTGCGCCTTTTCCGCCCACGCGGACGAACGCGATCAGCTCAAATCGATTCAGGCCGATATCGCGGCAAAAGAACGCGCGGTACGCCAACAGCAACAACAACGTTCCACTCTCCTCGCTCAGCTTAAAGCTCAGGAGCAGGCCATCGCCGTCGCCGCAAGGCAACTGCGCGAAACGCAAAACTCACTGGCACAGCTGAACGCACAAATCGCTGAGATGAACGCCGCGCTCGCGAAGCTGGAAAAACAGCGGGCAGCGCAAGAGCGCAGCCTGGCAGCCCAGTTAGACGCCGCGTTTCGCCAGGGTGAACACACCGGTCTTCAGCTCATCCTTAGCGGCGAAGAAAGCCAGCGCGGACAGCGTCTGCAGGCCTATTTCGGCTACCTGAACCAGGCGCGGCAAGAAACTATCGCGCAGCTGAAACAAACCCGCGAAGAGGTCGACTCACAAAAAGCCGAGCTGGAAGATAAGCAGAGCGAACAGCAGACCCTGCTGTACGAACAACGCGCTCAGCAGGCTAAGCTGGAGCAGGCGCGTAACGAACGTCAGAAAACACTGTCGGGTCTGGAGTCATCGATTCAACAGGGCCAGCAGCAACTGGGCGAAATGCGCGCTAACGAATCCCGTCTACGCAACAGCATTGCTCGCGCTGAAGCCGCGGCCAAAGCGCGCGCGGAACGTGAAGCGCGCGAGGCGCAGGCCGTACGTGATAAGCAGAAGGATGCGTCACGAAAAGGCTCGACCTACAAGCCGACCGAAAGCGAAAAATCACTGATGTCCCGTACCGGCGGCCTGGGATCGCCGCGCGGCCAGGCATTCTGGCCTGTTCGCGGCCCAACGCTGCATCGTTATGGCGAACAACTGCAAGGTGAGCTACGTTGGAAGGGTATGGTTATTGGCGCATCCGAAGGCACCGAAGTTAAAGCCATTGCCGATGGTCGCGTCATTCTGGCGGACTGGTTGCAGGGCTATGGTCTGGTCGTCGTGGTTGAGCACGGTAAAGGCGATATGAGCCTGTACGGTTATAACCAGAGCGCGTTGGTCAGCGTCGGTACGCAGGTTCGCGCCGGGCAGCCTATTGCGCTTGTGGGTAGCAGCGGCGGTCAGGGCAGGCCGGCACTCTATTTCGAAATTCGTCGCCAGGGTCAGGCGGTCAATCCACAGCCGTGGTTGGGAAGATAAGTTTTGCCTCAATTTCGTCGTCTATTACTCTCTCTTGCCAGCGTGCTGGCCTTCGTAACACCTGTTTTTGCTGGCAAACTCGCCATCGTTATTGATGATTTCGGCTATCGTCCACAAACTGAAAATCAGGTACTGGCGATGCCTTCCACCATCTCCGTTGCCGTTTTACCCAATGCTCCACATGCGCGTGAAATGGCGATTAAAGCGCATAACAGTGGACATGAGGTGTTGATCCATCTGCCGATGGCGCCACTGAGCAAACAACCGTTAGAGAAAGATACTTTGCGCCCGGAAATGAGCAGCGAAGAGATTGAACGCATTATTCGCGACGCGGTAAGCAAAGTGCCGAATGCCGTGGGGCTGAACAACCATATGGGCAGTGCGATGACTTCCAGCTTGTTTGGCATGCAGAAGGTGATGCAGGCGCTGGAACGTTACGATCTCTACTTTCTGGACAGCATGACCATCGGCAACAGCCAGGCCATGCGCGCAGCGTCAGGAACCGGTGTGAAGGTCATCAAACGCAAAGTCTTCCTGGATGACACGCAAAATGAAGCTGACATTCGTCGTCAGTTTACTCGCGCCGTCGATCTTGCGCGTCGCAACGGCTCAGCGATCGCCATTGGACACCCTCATCCTTCCACGGTGCGAGTATTACAGCAGATGCTTTATAATCTGCCAGCCGATATTACGCTGGTTCGTCCGAGCAGCCTGCTCAATGAACCGCAGGTCGATACCTCCAGACCTAACCTCACGCAACCGAATAACGGCGCACCGCGTAATCCTTTCCGCGGTGTAAAATTGTGCAAACCGAAACAGCCGTTAGAACCCATTTACGCCAGTCGATACTTCACCGTACTCGGTGAAAGCATCGCCCAAAGCACGCTGGTGCAGTATATGCGCCTGCAGTGGCAGGGCTGGCAATAATCAGTCGTTAAGATCCAACGTTAAATGGGCCAGGCGGCGCGGCGTCAGTGATTTATCGCGCCACTGGCTAAAGCGGATGGCCCACAGCAGCACCTGATAACCCAGCTTAACGCTGCAGATATTACTTAGCATCCGTTTGAACATACCCGACACAAATACTTCAGCAATCATACGCTGGCGGATTTTTTCGTCCGGCTCTTTACGTATGCAATGACAAACGCGTAGCGCTTCGTAAATCACTTGCTGTTTGAATTCCGGGTAAATGGGAATGCGCCCGGCGTACTCATGATTCATTTTGTCGAGCAGGCGGGTAATCTTGATGTAGTGACGCTGATAGGCGAGGTTTTTCAGCCCGGTGCGCGGCAGTCGGCTCACGGATGCGCCGTGCAGGAAGTATTTGTACAATGGGACTTCCGTGTAGCGTGCGCGTTTCGCATTAAACATAAACTCCGTGGTCCAGATGATATCCTGGTGATGCAGGCCAGACAGGAAGGTCAGCCTTGCGTCGCGGATGGTCTGATGACGGTAAACGCCCATCCAGACAACGTGCCGCCACCGACGACTGGCTAACGCTTTGCGTAACCAATCTGGCCCGGTCATCACGCCGGTAGAACGAATTCGATCGGTAGGAATAGATGTCCAGGTTTTACCCGTCTCGGCAATACACCAATCAGCGTTGCATTGCGCAACATCCAGATTGTCCTTCAACGCCATCTTCATCAACGTTTCATACATTTCCGGATAAGCAATATCATCACCGTCAACATAAGCGATGTACTCGCCCCTGGCGACTTCCATGCCGGTATTACGCGCCGCTGAGACTCCCCCGTTCTGCTGATGCAGTAGATGAACGTGCGGATAACGATCCGCATACGCCTGTGCGAGCTGCGCAGAGTTATCCGTAGAGCCATCATTAACAATGATGATCTCCAGATTTTTCCACGTTTGCGCAATCAGCGAATCCATACACGCAATGAATGGTTCACCCGTATTGTAAAGCGGCATAATGACGCTCAATAGGCCGGGGGTATAGGTCATATCAAATCCTGCCAAACAGTATAATTAACGGCAATTTCTAACATATTTAGCGGTAATTCTTCAGAGAAAATTTCTCAAACCTTTAGCGGAAAATGCGCCTGACGAATGAGCGCAGCAAACAAAAAAATCCCCGGAGAGTTAACGATAGTCAACATCCGGGGACGGCATGCAGAATCCACTACGTGGATACGGTTAATCCCAGCTCAGGATCACTTTCCCTGACTGCCCTGAACGCATCGCGTCAAAGCCTTGCTGGAATTCATCGATGGAGAATCGATGGGTGATAATTGGCGACAAATCCAGACCAGACTGAATCAGAGCGGCCATTTTGTACCAGGTTTCAAACATCTCACGACCGTAGATACCTTTAATAAACAGCCCCTTAAAGATAACTTTAGTCCAGTCGATGGACATATCAGATGGCGGAATACCCAGCATAGCAATACGGCCACCGTGGTTCATGGTATCCAGCATAGCGCGAAACGCTGGCGGCGCGCCGGACATCTCCAGGCCTACATCAAACCCTTCGGTCATGCCCAGCTCAGCCATCACGTCGGTCAGATTCTCTTTCGATACGTTGACCGCGCGGGTGATACCCATTTTGCGTGCCAGCTCAAGGCGATACTCATTCACGTCGGTGATCACCACGTGGCGTGCGCCAACGTGCTTCGCAACCGCCGCCGCCATAATACCGATTGGACCCGCGCCGGATACCAGCACATCTTCTCCCACCAGATCGAACGACAGCGCCGTGTGCACCGCATTACCGAACGGATCGAAGATGGACGCCAGATCATCGGAGATATTGTCCGGGATTTTAAACGCGTTAAATGCCGGGATCACCAGGTATTGTGCAAAACAACCAGGACGGTTTACACCGACACCGGTCGTATTGCGACACAGGTGCGTACGCCCACCGCGGCAGTTACGGCAATGCCCACAGGTGATATGACCTTCGCCAGAAACGCGATCGCCGATTTTAAAGCCTTTAACTTCCTGACCAATGCCAACAACTTCGCCGACATATTCATGCCCCACGACCATCGGAACCGGGATGGTTTTTTGCGACCAGTCATCCCAGTTATAAATGTGAACGTCAGTCCCGCAGATGGCTGTTTTACGGATTTTAATCAGCAAATCGTTATGGCCGACTTCCGGTTCAGGAACGTCGGTCATCCAAATGCCCTCTTCCGCTTTCAGTTTGGATAACGCTTTCATTTCACATCCTCAGGCAATAACGCCCAGTTGTTTACCAATGCGTGTGAACGCCTCAACAGCACGCGTAATCTGCTCAGGGGTATGCGCTGCAGACATCTGAGTACGGATACGCGCCTGGCCTTTTGGAACCACTGGATAGAAGAATCCAGTAACGTAAATCCCCTCTTTTTGCAGCTCACGGGCAAACTCCTGCGCCACCACCGCATCACCCAGCATAACCGGGATAATCGCGTGGTCCGCACCGGCTAAGGTAAAGCCTGCGGCAGACATTTGCTCGCGGAACTGGCGCGCGTTCGCCCACAGGCGATCGCGTAGTTCGCTACCTTGCTCGACCATTTCCAGCACTTTAATGGAAGCAGCCACAATCGCCGGAGCCAGTGAGTTGGAGAACAGATAAGGGCGGGAACGCTGACGCAGCCACTCAACGACCTCTTTACGGGCCGCGGTGTAACCACCGGATGCGC
The DNA here is from genome assembly GCF_018919505.1 of Citrobacter sp. S55_ASV_140. Taxonomy (NCBI): domain Bacteria; kingdom Pseudomonadati; phylum Pseudomonadota; class Gammaproteobacteria; order Enterobacterales; family Enterobacteriaceae; genus Citrobacter; species Citrobacter sp. S55_ASV_140. Next base: position 15,486 of record NZ_JAHLQZ010000051.1, on the reverse strand, counting down.
CGCCGAGCGCTTTACCCAGCGTACCGGTAATGATGTCCACACGGCCCATCACGTCACAGTATTCATGAGAGCCACGACCATTTTCGCCGACAAAGCCGACCGCATGGGAGTCATCAACCATGACCAGCGCATCGTACTTGTCCGCCAGATCGCAGACGCCTTTCAGGTTCGCAATCACGCCATCCATAGAGAACACGCCATCGGTGGCGATCAGGATATGACGAGCCCCCGCTTCGCGCGCCTCTTTCAGACGCGCTTCCAGCTCGACCATGTCGTTGTTGGCGTAACGGAAACGCTTCGCTTTACACAGACGAACGCCATCAATGATTGAAGCATGGTTCAGGGCATCGGAGATGATCGCGTCTTCTGCGCCCAACAGCGTTTCAAACAGACCGCCGTTGGCGTCAAAGCAGGAAGAGTAAAGGATGGCATCTTCCATACCAAGGAAAGCCGCCAGTTTTTGCTCCAGTTGCTTATGGCTGTCCTGGGTACCGCAAATAAAGCGTACCGAAGCCATACCAAACCCGTGAGAATCCATACCCGCTTTTGCCGCGGCAATCAGTTCCGGGTGGTTAGCCAGTCCCAGATAGTTGTTCGCACAAAAGTTAATAACGTGGCTTCCATCTGCCACGGTGATATCCGCCTGCTGGGCAGATGTAATAATGCGCTCTTCTTTAAACAATCCTTCCGCACGTGCGGTTTCGAGATCGTTGGTTAACTGTTTGTAAAAATCCCCACGCATTTCAATTCTCCAGACTGGGCAAATTTCAGCACATATTACCCAAAGCTATACATTGATACGAGATGACGCATCATCACTTCTTCAAAATGAAGCATAAATCACGCGTACCCGCACAGCTTATCGGTGAATGGCTGAAGCCTGGACCATGTAGTGATATGATAGAAGTATTCGTGTCTGAGATTGTCTCTGACTCCATAATTCGAAGGTTACATTTATGATCATCGTTACCGGCGGCGCGGGCTTTATCGGCAGCAACATCGTTAAGTCCCTGAATGATAAAGGCATCACCGATATTCTGGTGGTGGACAACCTGAAAGACGGCACTAAATTTGTTAACCTGGTGGACCTGAATATTGCTGACTACATGGATAAGGAAGACTTCCTGATCCAGATTATGGCTGGCGAAGATTTCGGCGATATCGAAGCGATTTTCCACGAAGGCGCATGCTCTTCCACCACCGAGTGGGATGGCAAGTATATGATGGATAACAATTATCAATACTCCAAAGAGCTGCTGCACTACTGCCTTGAGCGCGAAATTCCGTTCCTGTACGCCTCTTCCGCCGCGACTTACGGCGGTCGTACGTCTGATTTCATCGAATCCCGTGAATATGAGAAACCGCTGAACGTCTATGGCTACTCAAAATTCCTGTTCGACGAATACGTGCGTCAGATCCTGCCAGAAGCCAACTCTCAGATTGTTGGCTTCCGCTATTTCAACGTCTACGGACCGCGTGAAGGCCACAAAGGCAGCATGGCAAGCGTCGCTTTCCACCTCAATACCCAGCTTAACAATGGCGAAACACCAAAACTGTTCGAAGGCAGTGAAAACTTCAAACGTGATTTCGTTTACGTTGGTGATGTGGCGGCGGTAAATCTGTGGTTCCTCGAAAACGGGGTATCCGGCATCTTTAACCTCGGCACCGGTCGCGCGGAATCTTTCCAGGCCGTTGCCGATGCAACGCTGGCGTACCATAAAAAAGGCAGCATTGAGTACATTCCATTCCCGGAAAAACTGAAAGGCCGCTACCAGGCATTTACTCAGGCAGATCTGACTAACCTGCGCGCAGCGGGCTATGACAAGCCGTTTAAGACCGTTGCCGAAGGCGTAACGGAATATATGGCCTGGCTGAACCGCGACGCGTAAGAAGTTAGCATGAAAATACTGGTGATCGGCCCGTCATGGGTGGGCGACATGATGATGTCGCAAAGTCTCTATCGCACGCTCAAGGCGCGCTATCCCCAGGCGATAATCGACGTGATGGCACCGGCGTGGTGCCGTCCGCTGCTGTCGCGTATGCCTGAAGTCAACGAAGCCATCGCCATGCCGCTGGGACACGGCGCGCTGGAGATCGGCGAGCGCCGTAAGCTCGGTCATAGTCTGCGTGAAAGACGCTATGATCGCGCCTGGGTGCTGCCGAATTCTTTTAAATCCGCTCTGGTGCCGTTTTTTGCTGGCATCCCCCATCGTACCGGCTGGCGTGGCGAGATGCGCTACGGCCTGCTAAACGATGCGCGCGTGCTGGATAAAGAAGCATGGCCGTTGATGGTCGAGCGCTATGTGGCTCTGGCCTATGATAAAGGCGTGATGCTGACGGCCAAAGATTTGCCGCAGCCTCTGCTATGGCCGCAGTTGCAGGTCAGCGAAGGTGAAAAATCCCTGACCTGTAGTCAGTTCTCTCTTTCTGCCGAACGCCCCATCATCGGTTTTTGCCCTGGTGCGGAATTTGGTCCGGCGAAACGCTGGCCGCATTACCACTATGCGGAACTGGCGAAACAATTAATCGATGAAGGCCATCAGATTGTGTTGTTTGGCTCTGCAAAAGACCACGAAGCCGGAAATGAGATCCTCGCTACGCTGAGCCTTGAACAGCAGGCCTGGTGCCGCAATCTGGCGGGTGAGACACAGCTGGAGCAGGCAGTCATTCTTCTCGCTGCCTGCAAAGCGGTTGTCACCAATGATTCTGGATTAATGCACGTTGCCGCCGCGTTGAATCGACCTCTGGTAGCATTATATGGCCCAAGTAGTCCGGACTTTACCCCGCCGTTGTCGCACAAAGCGCGAGTCGTCCGCCTGATTACGGGCTACCACAAAGTGCGTAAAGGCGATGCAGCAGAAGGCTATCATCAGAGCCTGATCGACATTACTCCTCAGCGCGTACTGGAAGAACTTAATGACCTGTTGTTACAAGAGGAAGCCTGACGGATGCGGGTTCTGATCGTTAAAACATCGTCTATGGGCGATGTGCTGCATACGTTGCCCGCATTAACCGATGCGCAGCAGGCCATACCGGATATTCACTTTGACTGGGTGGTGGAAGAAGGGTTCGCTCAGATCCCCTCCTGGCATTCGGCCGTTGACCGCGTGATTCCGGTAGCGATCCGCCGCTGGCGTAAAGCGTGGTTTTCAGCGCCGATTAAAGCTGAGCGTAAAACGTTCCGCGATGCGGTCCGTTTACTGCAGTATGACGCGATAATTGATGCGCAGGGGTTGGTAAAAAGCGCAGCGCTGGTTACTCGTCTGGCTCACGGGATCAAGCATGGTATGGACTGGAGCACGGCCCGTGAACCGCTGGCGAGCCTGTTTTATAATCGCAAGCATCATATTGCCAAACAACAGCATGCCGTAGAACGTACGCGTGAATTGTTTGCGAAAAGTCTGGGATATAACAAACCGCTATCGCAGGGTGATTACGCTATCGCTCAGCATTTTTTGACAGAAGTAAATGCTGATGCAGGGCAATATGCGGTGTTTCTGCATGCCACGACCCGTGATGATAAGCACTGGCCGGAAGCCAACTGGCGGGAGCTGATTGGCCTGTTAAACAATGCAGGCATACGCATTAAACTGCCCTGGGGAGCCGCGCATGAAGAAGCGCGTGCCAGGCGACTGGCGGAAGGGTTCCCTTACGTTGATGTCCTGCCACGAATGAGTCTGGAAGAGGTCGCCCGAGTCCTCGCAGGGGCCAAATTTGTAGTATCGGTTGATACAGGCCTAAGCCATTTAACCGCCGCATTGGATCGCCCAAATATTACGCTGTATGGCCCAACTGATCCGGGACTGATTGGGGGATATGGGAAAAACCAATATACACAACAGAGTCATTCCGGAAAATTGCAGGATCTGCATGCTAGTTTAGTCAACGCATCGCTGGTTGATAATAATTTGCTTTAACTTTAAGAGATGAACCATGCTTCAGCAACACATGTTTTCTCGCTTTATATATAGTATAAAAAATAATCCATTCGATTTTGTATACTGCTTATTTTATGCCGGGATACTTGCTACTCTCGGGATGGTGCTGGTCAATCCAGATGAAGCGCTGAAGATATTTATTTTCTCCACGGCTCTGTCTCTGCCTCTTATAGGAAAAAACTTAAAGTATGTATGCAGTGAGAAAAAGAATCTGGTTTTGCCTTTTATGTTGCTGCTCTTCGGTTTGCTCCAGATTATTTGGGTAGAAATATTTAAACAACCAGGCTCGGCCTTTACCGGAGCCTACCGCTCATATCAGAACGGTGGCAAAGTGATGCTGTTTACCGCGCTGGTGATGACCGCGCTAACATCGCGAGCACCGTGTGCCAATAAAACCCGCATAACCAGTATCTGGGTGATTCTTACGGCAATCGGTTTGTATCTTTTCGCGGGATATGAACTTGTGAATCAGCCTGATTTATTAAGCTATCGTTTGGCACTCGGATTTGAACACCAAACTGGTACAGCTTATGCACTAACATTGATTGGCTTATTGGCATCTCAGGCCATCATCAACCTGCGTATTAAACATACCGTTTCACTGTATCTGTTACATTTTTTGATATCGCTGGCGGTGATCATAACCACGCAAACTCGGGCGGCTATTTTGGTATACCCGATTCTGAGTATCGGCCTGTTTCTCATGCGCTATCGTCATAACCGGGCCATGTTGATCAAAGCGTTATTGGGCTTCGTGATACTGGTTGGGTTAGCGTCAATTCCGCTTAAATCAATTATTGAAAATCGTTACCAGAACATGATGGTCGATTTGCATTCCTACAGTCAGAACAATAGTAATACCTCTATTGGCGCGCGGCTTGCAATGCAACGAGCAGGTATTGAGTCAGGGAAAGTACATCTCGAGGGGCAATCACTTGAACAACGTGGTGCAGAAATTCAGCAACTTGCTGTGCAAGATACCTCGCTACAAGGGGCGCTTGAGTTCCTTAACGTTCACCTGCATAACGAAATCGTTGATACCTTTTCGCTAAAGGGCATACCCGGAGTTGTTGTGCTACTCTTGCTCTATACCGCTATGTTTTTAAGAACTTACTGGCAACGTAGTCCTCTGTTGTTTGTCATTTCAGGCGCTATCGCTATCTATGGCCTGAGTGATTTATTATTATATGCCAAAGGTGAAGCCTTGAGCAGCGTACTGGCGTTATGCGTAGCAGTAATGCTGAGTTCGAATTCCGACGAGAGAACAATGCCATGATTAACGCTTCAGGTTATTTGCTGAGCATAATTATTCCCACTTATAACAATGCTGAACTCATCACAGCGACGTTGGCGTCTATCCATCAGAGCATTACTGATGAAGTGGAGGTAATAATTGTGAATGATGGCTCAACAGATTTAACGGAAGAGCGTATCAAGGCATTTTATAGTGAGCATAGCTGCAACAACGTTAAATATATAAATCATAAGAATCAAGGGGTTGCAATCACCCGTAACGTTGGGCTTGCCCATGCAACAGGAAAGTATATTGGTTTTATCGACAGCGATGACATTGTCTGTAAGGATTATTTCACGATTCTCCTCCCTAAACTGAGGGAGGAAAAATATGATATCGTGGAATTCAACTTAACCAGGGATATCAACAATCTGTATCAGAATAAACCTGCTGCAAAGCAGGCTTTAGCCGAACACGAAATTATTTTGGCTGATGATAACTATGCTCCCCTGTTGCCAACTTTCCGTGCCGGGCAATGGCATCTTATGACAAAAATCTTTCACCGCGACATTATTGGCAACGATCGATTCGAAGAACATCGTCGATATGAAGACATGATTTTTTGTCCCTTTCAATACTTTAAGTGTCATTGCATATTAAAGATAGAAAATAAATTATATTACTATCGGGTAAATGAAAAAAGCATTACCGAAAACATTATTGATAGCGATGCGGACAGCATCTTCTTTGCTATGCGAAAAATGTATAACTATGTGAATAAAAATAACGAAAAACGTACTGTCGCCACATTAATGATCATCAATTGTTTTCTGGAAGGCCGCAAACTTTTACGTAAAAAGAAAGGCTACTATCGTTATAACGAAAGTATGTTAAATGATATTCAGAATGCACTTGCATGCTGCGATACCAAAATCGTTAAAAACAAAATAATCCTTAAGATGAAATATCCGCATATCGACCGATCAATTTCTGAAATAAGATACAAGATACTATCTGCATGCAAAAATTTATTGTTTCGAAAGGGATTTTAACATGTTTGATAAAGTCGACCGTGTTCTTATTTGCAAGCTCAAATTTTATGGTGATGTTCTATTAACAACACCTGTCATTGCCAGCATTCAGGCTCGTTATCCTCATGCTAAAATCGATCTGCTTCTTTATAAAGATACAAAATCAATTTTGGCAGCAAATGAAAGTATTAATGAGTTTTATCTCATTGAGAAAAAGAAAGGCCTTTTAGATACAGTAAAAAATTATCTTTCAGTGCGCCAACAGCTGAAAAAAAACCACTACGACCTGATCGTTAATTTAACCGAGCAGTGGCCGATTGGCGCTCTTATTGCCTCATTACGTCGCCCCTCAATTGCATTTGAGCGTGATAAGAAACAATGGAACAAGCTTTTTTCACGGGTTACACCGCTGACCGGTACGCACATAGTTGAACAAAATCTCTCCATTCTAAAAGGTATTGGGTTTAGCGAGGACGATCTGAAAAAAGAGATGTCACTGCACTACCGCCGGGATGATTACCACTATTTGGTTTCCCAACTTCCGGCATTACCTTCACAAAAATATGTCGTTATTCAACCTACTGCCAGACAAGAATTCAAATGTTGGGATGATGATAAATTTGCCCATGTGATTGACTATCTGCATCAGCGCGGCCTGCATGTTTACCTAACCTGTGGGCCAGCAGTGAGTGAACAACAGCAAGTCCAGCGTATTGCTGAACAGTGTCAATCATCACCTGACCTGACACTGGCAGGCAAAACAACCTTCCTGCAATTGGCCGCGTTGATCGACCATGCGGTTCTTTACATCGGGGTCGATTCTGCGCCTATGCATATGGCGGCAGCATTAGGAACACCACAGGTTTGCCTGTTTGGGGCAACCAATTATCAGCAATGGAGACCATGGTCAGATAATGCTGTTTTGATTTGGGCTGGCGATTACCATCCCATGCCTCCCAGAGATGAACTCGACAGGTCAAAAAAATATTTAACATGGATACCGGAGCAAGCCGTGATTGACGCTATCGATAGGGTACTTCATGATAGTGGCAATAATAAAGGCAATGAGAAAGCATAGATGGACAACAAAAAAAACGTTATTAATATTGCTTACTGTACAGATGCCAATTATCTGGAATATGTAGCAGTGTCCATTATGTCTGTCATAATGAACAACCCTGGACAAGACTTGTCATTTTTCGTTTTTGTCTATGACGTCTCAGACGACGAAATCAATAAACTGCGCGCAACCAGCGATAAAATTCAGGTTATCAATATTGATAAAGAAGAGATTGAGAAATATAACAATGACTTTGCAATCAAACACCTGAACCGTTCAACCTATATGCGCCTTGCCGTTCCGCGCTTACTAAAAGATAAAGTTGAGTACTTTATCTATTTAGATGCAGACACTCTGTGTTTCGATAAACTCAATGATATTAACAATATTGATATCAGTAACGTCATTTGCGCAGTCAGCCACGACTCGCTCGATATCCATGATACAAAAAATGCCAAACGCTTGGGTCTCAGTACGGGTCATTACTTCAATGCTGGTTTTTTGTATATTAATATCGCGAATTGGATTAAATTCGACATCGAAAACAAAGCAAATACTGTTCTATTTGAACAAGGAAAAACTCTACCTTACTTTGATCAAGATGCTCTGAATATTGCAATGGATGGCAACGTAAAATTTATTGATAATCGATGGAATTTTTTGTTTAACTGGTTTAACGACCAACAAAAAGAGAGTTTCTTCTATCAAAAAGATATCCTGCCACGCATTATCCATTTCACCGGTGGACGAAAGCCATGGTATAAAGAACACACTGGGCTTTCACAGCAACTGTATCTTTTCTACCATCATTTCACACCATGGCAGAACACAGAAATGCGCTCTTATGCTCCACGAATGAGACCTACTGATTATCGGGTTTACTCACGCCAGGAAGCCAAAAGGGGAAATTACTGCGCCTCTATCAAATGGTATCTGAAATATCTCAAGACAAAACTACGCTAAATAAAAAACTCCCTTTCGGGAGTTTTTTTACTTACTTTGTAACTTTGCACGTAAATAGCCGATATAGCTAATTACTGAAGCGAAATACTTTCCTTGTAGCCTTTCATGCCGTGATTTCTTTTTGTATTGCTTTGGTGTTCTGGCTGGTAACAAAGGAACATCAGCCCATGGAGAAGACTTCCACGCTTCAACAAAATACTGTGCTGAAGGATAGTTAGCCCATGAATTCCATGGCTTGGTAACGCCTATATAATGAATCAAAATGGTTTCAGGCGTTATAAACTCTTTATATTTTGAAATATCTTTGCTCTTAAGCTCTTGTTTAATACCATATATTGCATCATAAATTCGTGGTAAGAAAATAGTTTTCCCCAAAAACATGATATTCAAAACATCCTGGTCAAGAAACGCAAATTTCTTAGTTTTATCTAACAGAGTAGAAAATGCTTTAGAGAAAAATTGTTGTTCCTTCCATTCCTTTAAATTAGCAAAAATAACCCCAGCATTAAAATATTGCTCATTAAACTCTGGAACATTAAGACGAGTAGCGGCATATGAGCGACTATCATCAACATCCTGGATAACAGCAGCAACATGATGCTCAAAATGGATATTCGTTAAATCAATCAACGAACCCTTACATACCACATCGGCATCAATATAGAGCAAACTATCGATTTTTTCACTAAGATATTCAAATGCAATAAATCTAAAATAAGTCGCATGAGACCAGGCATTTCCACATGGCAAGACCTTTAGTCCTTCAGCATTCATTACATAGACAGTTATATTAGTAGCAAATTTTTTTGCTAGTTTTTCAAGCCGTTGTCGATAATCTGAATCAATATAATCAGTAAAAAGGTGAAAATGAATGCTGATATCTTGATTATGTAGTAAAACGGACGACATCGAAACTGCCGCTCCGAACATAAAATTCTGATCAACCCCCCATGCAATATTCAGCTGCGGGGTATGATCTGTTGGAGCACCAAAGATCTCAATGGTATCCTTGATAGACTGATGACAATCAAAATTCATGTACTACACCTTTTTTATGCTATCTGAAAGTTATCTGCACAACAGACTAGTGCGACCGTGCATTATGTAGTTTATTTTTTATATACATAACATGACTTAGCACAGAACGGATATATTTTCGCTGCACTCTTTCATGTCGTGACTTACGCTTATACAACTTGGCTGTGTTTGCGTTTAACAGAGACTTTTCCGCCCATGCGGATTTCTGATATGCATCAATAAAAAACTTAGCCACCGGGTATTTAGCCCATGAATGCCATGGTTTAGTGACGCCCACATAGTGAATTAATACCGTATCATCGGTAATGAAATCCTGATAAATCTTATCGTTTTTATTTTTGAGCTCCTGATCAACGCCATAAATGCAGTTAAAGTCTCTTCTCAGAAAAATAACATTCCCAACAAACAAAATATTGAGTACGTCCTGATCGAAATAAAGCAATTCTTTTTGGCGTTTGTCTAATATAGAAAATGCTTTAGTTAACAACTGCTGCTCACGCCATACTTCGAGATTCGCAAATACAACACCAGAATTAAAATACCCATTACTCAGTTCAGGGATACCGAGTCTGGTACCGGATTTAATTCGCACTTCATCAACATCATTAATGACAGCACCATATTCCCCACAGAAATTAATCTCAGTAAGTTCCCGTAGAGAACCTTTACAAATGACATCGGCATCCAGATACAGTACCGAGCTTAATTCGGTGCTTAAATATTCAAATGCAAAGTAACGATAGTACATTGCATAAGTCCAGGCTTTCGTGCTCGGCAGTTCACGAAATGCCGCATTATCGAAAACAAGGACAGTCACGGTCGTACTGTACATTTGTGTCAGTCGTTTTATGCTTTCCAGATAGTCGTCATCAATATAGTCAGTGGCGATATAAAAATGGATATCAATATCAGGATTATTCACTAATACTGAGGTCATAGAAATGCCAGATCCAAACAAAAAATTACGATCAACACCATACGCAACGCTTAATTTTTTACTCTTGTCATGCGTAGAGCTGTCGATGATATGTTTTTGAATGATCAACTTCTGGAAATCGATGTTCATAATAAAATAGCCTCAAACTTCATGTGTAATTTATAGCGCTTTTCTTATTGTTCTTTGTCTTATTTTTTGCGCTTTTGTGACAGCCTGTTCAAACAACCTGACTTCCTGACGAAAGATTTCACGTAATGGCATCGAAAAATAGACACGTAAAAAACGGTAGATATCTCTGGACGTTAGACCAATTTCCAGTGAGGAGAAATAGAGCCCGATCAAATCCTTATCCCGCCAGCGGCGTGGTACCTGCTGACGTATTTGAGCACGATGTAGATCAATCACAGAGAGTTTGATATCCGCAACATCTGCTGGCATCGGCTGTTGGAGCAGGAAGTGGCAAATATAACAATCCCGATGATTTACCCCACCTCGATGCATTTTACCCACCATTTCCGCCACGCGGGTAATAATGGTCCGTTTTAATACAAAATCGGGCCGTTCAACTCCCCAGTTGGCGCAAAAATCTTCAAGACTGATGGCAGGAGAAAGATCCTCGGTGATAATAAATGAGGTTCGCTCTAACGGATTCAGCCCTTTCTGTCCAAAAGCAACCCCCGTCATTGTATCCACATTCAGTGCTTGCAAACGGTGAATCGCCAGCCATTCCCGGTCCGCGCCAAGCACAGGCATGCGCAGAGAAATAAGGTTTTTCACCACTTCTTTAAGCGTGGTCCCATGATGATATTTAAGAAAGTAACCTTTTCCCATCATCTCAAAACGCAGGGTACGCCGAGTTTCCAGAGCGCGAAAAACCTCGCCATCCAGCTTAGTGACTTCCGTGAACGGGTCTTTTCCTTGCCATTGCGTGGCAAATGGTTCTTTCAATTCAATCATTTTCGAGACCTAAAATGATATCTGCAGCTTTATCTGCCAGACTGTAGAGATCTTCTGTATCAGCAAAATGTCGCGCATTTCCAGCCCAACGACTTCTCTGCTCATTATTTTGCAGCGCATCGAAAAGCGCTGTATTCAAATTTTCCTGCGCAAAAGGTTCAGGAATCACCACGCCGCATCGGGCGGCAGTGATATAACCTGCGTAGCCACATACCTCAGTAGTTAATACTGGCAGCCCGGCTACTACGGCTTCTAGCAAGACAATACCAGCGGCTTCCTGAACTGCCGGGTGAAGCAATAAATCAGCAGCGGACATCAATTCAGCGACATCATCTCGCCCCGAGAAGAATTGCACATGCTTTTCAATACCCAATTGGCGGGCCAGAGCACGATAACGATCGGCCTTATCCTGACCAACAACCATCAACTGAGTACGGTGACGTATAGTCTCAGGTAAAGAAGCCAACGCGTGTAAGCTTCTTGGCACACCTTTACGCTTGAAATCTGATCCGACCTGCAGAAGCAGAAACTGATCGAGAGCAATACCATTCTTTTCTCTGACAATCTGCCTGCTGTTTTCAGGTTGCAGGCTGTATTTTCTGTCTGGGTAGATACCTGGCGGCAGAATACGAAAACGCTGGCTCTCGGTATGATAATGCTGTTTGAAATCACCGATTTGCTTATCGGTTAACATCAAAAGCGTGGTACCGGAACCTTGTTGAAACGTCGCTTTTTCAAATGCAGAGTAGTGCCGATACCGACGCGTCAACTTATAGAAGAAGCCCTTCTCGCGGGCGACCTTTTCCGCATAGCAAACGTCGGCGGCGTAATACACATCCAACCCAGGCATTTTATTAAAACCAACGATACGATCGACGGGATGCTGACTTAAATAATTCTGAACCCACTGATAATATTGCTCGTTTTTCCCATGATTAGTTCTGGCTGTGACGGGTACGAGTATAATTTCGAGTCCTTCCGGACGTTCGCCCTGCCATGACTGGGTAAACACCTGGACATGATGACCTCGCGCAGCAACCGTGAGCGCTACTCGCAGAAAATCACGCTGTAGCCCACCATAGGGGAAATACTTGTACAAACAAAAAGCAATATTCATGCATTAATATCCGCATCGCGTCGCCAGGCATAGCAGGTCTGATACATCCAAAGTTTACCGCCCATGTTTTCGAAACGTTTCTGCCGGCTAGCTACCTGAAATTGCGCAGTAGTATATCATTTATTACCACGCATTCCGAAACGAATATTTTTTGAACAAAATAAAGAAATAAATCATTAAAAACAAAAAGATATAAAATTAACGCATTCACCTTAAAACACGCGCCGCACAAGACGTTAAGCCGCGTCAGTACGTTCATAGGCATTTTTAAAAATGCCGCCGATTAAAACAGTGCCGCGACGATTCCATCGTTTTGCGGCGACCTGGATAAAAATGATGGTAAAGCCATAGTTAAATACATAGAATCCCCAGCACATTCATAAGTTAGCTACCATTATGCTCGAATTGCTTTACACCGCCCTTTTCTACCTTATTCAGCCTTTGATCTGGATACGGCTTTGGGTGCGCGGACGTAAGGCTCCGGCCTACCGTAAACGCTGGGGTGAACGCTACGGTTTTTACCGCCGTCCGCTAAAACCAGGCGGCATCATGCTTCACTCAGTTTCTGTGGGCGAAACGCTGGCAGCTATTCCATTAGTCCGTGCTCTGCGACATCGTTATCCCGACTTGCCGATCACGGTAACCACCATGACGCCAACCGGCTCTGAGCGCGTACAATCCGCGTTTGGTACTGACGTTCAGCACATTTATCTGCCATACGATTTACCGGATGCTTTGAACCGTTTCCTGAATAAAGTTGACCCCAAGCTGGTGTTAATCATGGAAACCGAGCTGTGGCCAAATCTGATCGCGGCACTCCATAAACGCGGTATTCCTCTGGTCATCGCCAACGCACGGCTTTCTGCGCGTTCAGCCGCTGGCTACGCAAAATTAGGCAAATTTGTTGGTAAGCTACTGCGTCGAATTACGTTGATTGCCGCACAGAACGAAGAAGATGGCGCGCGTTTTATTACCCTTGGCGCCAGGAGCAATCAGGTCACCGTCACCGGCAGCCTGAAGTTTGATATTTCCGTCACGCCACAGTTGGCCGCCAAAGCGATTACGTTGCGTCGTCAATGGGCGCCTCATCGCCCGGTGTGGATTGCAACCAGCACGCACGATGGTGAAGAAAGCATTATCATTGCAGCCCACCAGGCGTTATTAAATCAGTTTCCTAATCTTTTGCTGATCCTGGTTCCCAGACATCCTGAGCGATTCCCGGATGCCATTAACCTCGTACGCCAGGCTGGGCTAAGCTATACCACACGCTCTTCTGGCGAAGTTCCATCCTCAGATACTCAGGTCGTTATCGGCGACACCATGGGCGAGCTGATGTTGCTTTACGGCATTGCTGACCTTGCTTTTGTCGGTGGTTCACTGGTTGAACGTGGCGGACACAACCCACTGGAAGCCGCGGCACACGCCATTCCGGTACTGATGGGGCCACATACCTTTAATTTTAAAGATATTTGTGCTCGTCTCGAACAGGCAAGCGGATTGATCACCGTCACCGACGCAACCACGCTGGTGAAAGAGGTCTCTTCTTTACTGACCGATGCCGATTATCGTAATTTTTATGGCCGTCATGCAGTTGAAGTCCTGTATCAAAATCAGGGCGCGCTACAGCGCCTGCTGCAGCTGCTGGAACCTTATCTGCCACCCAAAACGCATTGAGGCAAATCATGCAAAAACGGGCGATTTATCCAGGAACCTTTGATCCCATAACTAACGGCCATCTTGATATCGTGACGCGTGCGACCAGCATGTTCGATCACGTGATCCTGGCGATTGCCGCAAGTCCCAGTAAAAAACCGATGTTTACCCTTGAAGAACGCGTCGAACTGGCGCAACAGGCAACGGCGCATCTCGGCAATGTGGAAGTTCTGGGATTCAGCGACTTAATGGCAAACTTTGCCCGTGATAATCAGGCTAACATTCTGATCCGTGGCCTGCGCGCGGTAGCAGATTTTGAGTATGAAATGCAGTTGGCCCACATGAACCGCCACCTGATGCCGCAACTGGAAAGCGTCTTTCTGATGCCGTCTAAAGAGTGGTCATTTATCTCATCGTCACTGGTGAAAGAAGTCGCCCGCCACCAGGGAGATGTGACGCACTTTCTGCCGGAAAACGTCCATCAGGCGTTAATGAGTAAACTAAAGTAATACGTCTGGCCGGATAAGACATACAGCTTATCCGGCCAGCAACGAATGTTATTTCTGACAGCGACGGCAGTAGAACGTCGTACGCTGGGCGTGTTTTGTCGCAATGATCGGCGCGCCGCATACGCGACAGGGTTCGCCTTCTCTCCCATAGACCTGCAGTTCCTGGGCAAAATAGCCCGGCTTACCGTCGCTTTGCAGGAAGTCCTTCAGCGTCGTTCCACCCTGTTCGATCGAACGCAGCAAAACCGCCTTAATGACGCGCACCAGTAGTTCGCACTCATCCTGCGACAAAGATGACGCCAGACGATCAGGATGGATACCCGCTGCAAACAGCGACTCGCTGGCATAGATATTACCTACCCCCACCACCAGCTTGTTATCCATCAGCCAGGGTTTAATCGCGGTTTTCTTCTTCGCGCATTTCTGCTGCAGATAACTGGCGTTGAAATCGTCGCTCAGTGGCTCTGGTCCAAGATGAGCGAGAACATTATGCCCATCGAGCTCTGTCGTCCACAGCCAGGCGCCAAAACGGCGAGGATCGGTATAGCGCAGAACTTTGCCGTTACTCATCACTAAGTCGACGTGGTCATGCTTTTCTGCCGGAAGCTCTTCAGGAAGGATACGCAAACTACCCGACATCCCCAGATGAATGATAATCCAACCATCCGACAGTTCCAGCAACAGGTATTTCGCGCGCCGCTGTACGCTGAGAACGGGTTTATCACTCAACCGGTAGATTTCCTCGGATACTGGCCAACGCAAACGACCGTTACGCACAGTCGCGTGCATAATCGTTGCCCCAACCAGATGCGGCTCAATACCACGGCGGCTGGTTTCGACTTCAGGTAATTCAGGCATAGTATCTCCGGCGATGTATCAGGTCACATTAATATGGGGACGGCCAGAAAACAAAAAACCCCGCCGAAGCGAGGTTTTTTATTACATCAAAGCGAGAATTACTTGATTTTCGCTTCTTTGTAGAGAACGTGCTGACGGACAACTGGATCGAATTTTTTCAGTTCCAGTTTTTCCGGCTTAGTACGTTTGTT
>NZ_JAHLQZ010000050.1:0-26160 GCF_018919505.1 Citrobacter sp. S55_ASV_140 | reverse complement strand
CGGTGATTTATCTGCACTGTATGACCTCAATGCGCTGGCGTTATTGCGTCAGGTTTCCGCGCCGTTTGTCCTGATAGTGGTCAATAATAACGGTGGGCAGATATTTTCCCTGCTGCCGACGCCGGCAAGTGAACGTGAACGGTTCTATCTGATGCCGCAGAACGTGCACTTTGAGCATGCCGCGGCCATGTTTAACCTCAAATATCAGCGCCCAGAAAACTGGGAGCAACTGGAGAGCGCGTTGACAAATGCCTGGCGTACTCCTGCGGCAACGGTTATTGAGCTGGTGGTGAACGAAACTGACGGGGCGCAAACCCTGCAGCAACTGCTGGCGCAGGTAAGCCATCTATGATCCTGCACGCCCAGGCGACCGTTAGCCAGAGTGGATCACCCTGGCTGGTTTTCCTGCACGGGTTCTCCGGCGACTGTCGGGAATGGCAGACGGTCGGCGAAGCGTTTCAGGATTATTCGCGGCTGTATATCGACCTGCCGGGACACGGCGGTTCCGCCGACATCAAGGTGAGCGGGTTCAATGATGTTTGTGCGTTATTGCGTAGCACCTTGCTTAGTTACAACATACTTAGCTACTGGCTGGTGGGCTACTCTCTTGGCGGCAGAGTCGCGATGATGGCGGCCTGTCAGGAGATGCCCGGACTTTGCGGTCTGGTCGTTGAAGGTGGACATCCTGGTTTGCAAAGCGAGGAGGCGCGCGTTCAACGTCGCCTTTCAGATGGCCGCTGGGCCGCGCGTTTTCGCGCTGAACCGCTGCGTGAGGTATTTAATGACTGGTATCAACAGCCGGTATTTTCCTCGCTGAATGCGGCGCAAAGAGAGACGCTGGTCGATCTGCGTAGCCAGAATAATGGGCATACGCTGGCGGCGATGCTGGAGGCCACCTCGCTTGCCGTACAACCTGATTTACGTGCGCGACTCACTGCGCGCACATTTCCGTTTTATTATTTATGTGGTGAACGTGACGATAAATTCCGCGCGCTGGCGACGGAAATGTCAGTACCAAACCATGTGATTCGTAATGCCGGACACAACGCGCATCGGGACAACCCCGCTGGCGTGGTGGACTGTCTGGCTCAGATTCTGCGTCGCTGACTATAGGACATTTTATGATCTATCCTGATGAAACAATGCTTTACGCACCGGTAGAATGGCACGATTGCTCTGCAGGCTATACCGACATTCTCTACGAGAAATCCACCGATGGTATCGCCAAAATCACCATTAATCGTCCGCAGGTACGCAATGCTTTCCGTCCTGTTACCGTAAAAGAGATGATCCAGGCGCTGGCGGATGCCCGCTATGACGATAACATCGGCGTGATCATTTTGACCGGTGCGGGTGACAAAGCGTTCTGCTCAGGTGGCGATCAGAAAGTGCGTGGCGACTACGGCGGATATCAGGATGACTCCGGTGTGCATCACCTGAACGTGCTGGACTTCCAGCGTCAGATTCGTACCTGCCCGAAACCGGTCGTGGCGATGGTGGCAGGGTACTCCATTGGCGGCGGCCATGTGCTGCATATGATGTGTGACCTGACCATTGCGGCGGAAAACGCCATCTTTGGTCAGACCGGCCCGAAAGTGGGTTCCTTCGACGGCGGTTGGGGTGCCTCTTATATGGCCCGTATCGTTGGTCAGAAAAAAGCGCGTGAGATCTGGTTCCTGTGCCGTCAGTACGATGCGCAACAGGCGCTGGATATGGGCCTGGTCAACACCGTGGTTCCGCTGGCAGATCTGGAGAAAGAGACCGTACGCTGGTGCCGTGAGATGCTGCAAAACAGCCCGATGGCGCTGCGTTGCCTGAAAGCGGCGCTGAACGCCGACTGCGATGGGCAGGCAGGCCTGCAAGAGCTGGCCGGTAACGCCACCATGCTGTTCTACATGACGGAAGAAGGTCAGGAAGGCCGTAACGCCTTTAACCAGAAACGTCAGCCTGACTTCAGCAAATTCAAACGGAATCCGTAATGCGTAGCGCGCAGGTATACCGCTGGCAGATCCCCATGGACGCGGGGGTGATTCTGCGCGACAGGCGGTTAAAAACGCGTGACGGGCTGTATGTTTGTCTGCGTGACGGCGAGCGTGAAGGGTGGGGAGAGATCTCCCCGCTGCCAGGCTTTAGTCAGGAAAGCTGGGAAGAGGCGCAAACCGAGCTGCTGGCCTGGGTGAAAGGCTGGCTGCAAGGGGATGCTTCTTTACCACAACTGCCTTCTGTCGCTTTTGGCGCAAGCTGTGCGCTGGCCGAACTGGCAGACGCTCTGCCGGAGGCTGCAGACTATCGTGCTGCGCCTCTGTGTACGGGCGATCCTGACGATCTGGTGCTGCAACTGGCGGATATGCCGGGCGAAAAAGTCGCCAAGATCAAGGTTGGGCTGTATGAAGCGGTTCGCGACGGGATGGTAGCCAATCTGCTGCTGGAGGCGATTCCGGAGCTGCATCTGCGACTTGACGCCAACCGTGCCTGGACGCCGTTGAAAGCCCAACAGTTCGCGAAATACGTCAATCCAGAGTATCGTGGACGCATTGCCTTCCTTGAAGAACCATGTAAAACGCGCGATGACTCACGCGCATTCGCGCGTGAAACCGGCATCGCTATCGCCTGGGACGAAAGTCTGCGCGAAGCGGATTTCACCTTTGAAGCCGAAGAGGGTGTCAAGGCTGTGGTTATCAAACCGACGCTGACCGGTAGTCTCGACAAAGTGCGTGAACAGGTTGCGGCAGCGCATGCCCTTGGTCTCACCGCCGTTATCAGTTCATCTATTGAGTCGAGTCTTGGCTTAACCCAACTGGCGAGAATTGCCGCCTGGCTGACGCCGCAGACCATTCCGGGTCTGGACACGCTGAGTCTGATGCAGTGCCAGCAGGTACGCGCCTGGCCGGGTAGCGCGTTGCCGTGTATTGCCGTTGATGCGCTGGAACGCCTGCTATGACCTCATGGGAAACGCCTGCTAGCGCGAGCTTAGCGGGCACTGACTGGCCCTGGCGCGACTGGCGACAGGTTCGTGCGCAGGCGCCAGCCCTGCGCCTCAACGATGAAGTATTAAGCTGGAGTGAGCTTTGCACGCGCGTCGATCATCTGGCCTGCGGGTTTGCCGCTCAGGGCGTGGAAGAGGGCGATGGCGTCCTGCTCCGCGCATGGAATCATCCGCGAGCCTTACTGGCCTGGCTCGCGCTGCTGCAATGTGGGGCGCGGGTTTTACCTGTGAACCCGCAGTTGCCACAGTCGTTGCTTGACGCGCTGGTTCCGGACTTAACGCTACGTTTTGCGTTGGATCTGGAGGCGGCTACCGCGTTCCCGGGGCTGAATCCGTTGCAGATGCAGGCGCTACCTGGCGCACATGCCGCCGCGTGGTTGCCTCAGCGCTTGAGCACAATGACGTTAACCTCAGGTTCCACCGGATTGCCGAAAGCGGCGGTTCACACCTGTCAGGCGCATCTGGCAAGCGCGCAGGGGGTGCTGTCATTAATGCCGTTTGGCGCTGAAGATGACTGGCTGCTTTCACTGCCGCTGTTTCATGTCTCCGGCCAGGGTATTTTATGGCGCTGGTTGTTTGCCGGAGCGCGAATGACCGTGCGCGACAAGCAGCCGCTGGAACAAATGCTGATCGGCTGCACCCATGCCTCGTTGGTCCCTACTCAGTTGTGGCGCTTGTTGGTCAATAAAACGCCGGTTACGCTCAAAGCGGTGCTGCTGGGCGGCGCGGCTATTCCTGTTGAGTTGATGGAGCAGGCGCGCGATCAGGGGATTCGCTGCTGGTGCGGTTATGGACTGACGGAATTCGCTTCCACCGTCTGTGCGAAAGAGGCGGATGGTCTGGCAGATGTCGGTTCAGCCTTAGCGGGCAGAGAAGTCAGAATCGTGGATGACGAAGTCTGGCTGCGTGCGGCCAGCATGGCGCAAGGCTACTGGCGCAACGGGCAGCTTACCCCTCTGGTTAACGCGGAAGGCTGGTTTGCCACCCGCGATCGTGGGGTGTTAAAGGACGGCAAATTAACCATTATCGGTCGCATGGACAATCTGTTTTTTAGCGGCGGGGAAGGCATACAGCCAGAAGAAGTGGAACGCGTGATTGCAGCGCATCCGCAGGTTCTGCAGGCCTTTATTGTCCCATTAGAAGATAAAGAGTTTGGTCATCGTCCGGTGGCGGTCGTTGAGTATGACACCGATGCTGGTGACGCCAATCTTGCAGAGTGGGTTCAGGATAAGCTGGCCCGTTTTCAGCAACCGGTTTGTTGGCTGACGTTGCCGCCCGAGCTCAAAGCCGGAGGGATTAAAATCTCTCGTCGCGCGTTGGCAGATTGGGTAAGTGCTTCATCATTAACATTAAGAAAACATTAATTACATTTCTCATTTTTGCCATTCCGTCGCTATTGTCGTTTTGTTTATCAGCTAAAGTGTAACCTGATGTGAAATTGATTAACAAAAGGTGCGCTATGGAATGGCATGTGAAGAAGTCTTGCTGTCATAAGAAAGCAGGGAGGCTCTATATCGTACTTTGCGATAGCGGTGGATCACTTAAGATGCTTGCTGAGGCGCAATCTTCCGAGCAGGTTAAACCTGGCGATCTCCTTTCGCCGCTGAAAGACGCCCAGTATTGTGTTAATCGTGATGCATCTCGCGTGATTAAAATAATCGATGCCAGACAGTACATATGTGACGAATGGGAGCGCCTGGTACGACTGTCGGCAGATAAATGAGCTCAGCGCCGATGCTGGTCAGCAGGCAGAAAAATCGCCATTAAACCCGCCATGATGCACAGTACCCCAGCCAGCGCTTTCACTGAAAATGTGCCCTGCCAGCCGGGCAGAATCATGGATGCGATCCAAACCAGAACATAGCTGAGGCTGAGCAGGGCATAAGCCTTGCTCAGGGCGAGCTGATGCAGGGCCTTATGCCAGCAAATTACCGACAGTAAATATCCCGCCAGCCCACTAAAAAGAGCAAATGCGCCAGTGTTGAGGGCGAATACGGCGGATAGAAATTTCAACGGTTGCAGCATCGGCGGCAGATTATCCATCGCAAAGCCGAGACTCAGTTGGGCGGCCGAGGTGATAATAACGCTACATAATCCCCAAAAAATGCCCATTACACCGCGCTCCCAAGAATGAATATGCCGGCGATTATCAGCCCCACACCCAGCCAGTGGCGCGTTGCGACCGGTTCGCGCCAGATTTTCCAGGCGGCCAGCGTCACCCAGACAAAATTCAGGCTCAGCATGGGATAGGCGATGCCAACAGGGATATTCTGCAACACCACCAGCCACAGCAGCATAGCCAGGCCGAGGCTTGCCAGGGCCAGCCCAATCCATTGCGTAATATGGCGTTTTCGCCTGCCTGATGGTACCGGACGGGTTGCCTGCTTCTGGCATAACTGTCCGCATACGCTGAGCAGGCTGGCGAAAATTAAGACTATCCAGATCATTTCGGTCGATACTGAATCAGGACCAGGCGCCCCTGATTATCGATATAATCAGCGGGAGGAATGGCTAGTTGATTAATATCTTCATTCTTATCAATCGAGAGCACGAGGGTAATATTTCCTTGCTGACGGTGTTGGGCTAACCAGTCGGCAAAGTCCGTCCGACTGACAAAGCGCCCGTGGGCATCCGGATAGTTGAGGCCGTATTTCAACTCGCCTGTTTGTCCGTATAGCATGATGTCGTCACGCTTCAGGCTCCAGGCCAGCCCCGCAGCGACGCCAACGCTGTCGGTGAGAATATAGCGGCTGGATTCCAGCGACTCTTTGGTCATCTCGACAAAAAACTGCGGTTGTTTAGATTCCATGACCCGATCGGGAATGGAGAAGCCAAACAACAGCGCCAGTCCTAATGGGCAAAACGCGGCAAATTGCCAGTTCTTCTCGCGGTTATTTAACGTATACCAGCCAAAGAGCGTCCAGGTGAGAAAAATACCCCATGCACAAAAAACCTTATAGGTTTCGATATGCGACCAGACAGGCGTTTTCAACGGTCCCAGCGTGGAAACAATAAACGTGGCGATAATGCCCGCCACACCAAACAGAACGTTGATCCAGCCATTCACACGCAGCGCGGCTGAACCTTTTTGCGCGGCCCGCAGGCCGAACCGCGCCGTTAATATCGCCAACGGCGCGAAGCAGGAAAGAATATAGGTCGGCAGTTTTCCTTTTGCGATGCTGAAAAACAGGATCGGCATGATAATCCAGCTTAGCAGGTATAGTGTGCTGCGCGAAACATCGCGTTCCCGCCAGCCCGTGCGTAGCGCGCCGGGAAGCAGCCCGAGCCACGGTAACGCGCCAGCCAAAAGCACGGGAATGTAGTACCAGACAGGGGCTTTATGTTGGGCATCATCCTGGGCGAAGCGTTGAATGTGTTCGACCCAAAAGAAATAATGCCAGAAGTCCGGCTCACGCTGAGCAATCGCAACTCCCCACGGCAGCACAATCACGACGCAGCCGACGACTGCCAACAGGCCGTAGATGATCAGGTCTTTCCAGCGTTTTTGCACGAAAACCCACGGCAGTACGCTGAGCACAGGAACGGCAAGCGCCAGAAAACCCTTGGTCATCACGCCCATGCCGCAGGTTAACCCTAACAGCAGAAAGGCGATGATTTTGCGTGTTCTGGTCGTGGCCTGCATCCCCTCCCAAAAGCAGCACATGCCCGCCATGAGCCAGAGTGCGATCATAGGATCAAGTACCGCGTAGGTACCGATGCTATAGACCGAAAAAAAGGTTAAAAAGATGACTGAAGAGAGTACTGCGGTACGCTTATCCTGCCATATTCGCATAGTAAGCCAGGCTACCAGTAGCGCAGTCAGCAAGGTGGCAAAAATAGCGCCCGCTCTGACGCCAAAATTATTGGCGCCAAACAGCCATTGCCCGATGCTGTTCAACCAGTATCCGGCAATCGGTTTTTCAAAATAACGCAGCCCTAAAAAGTGCGGAACGATCCAGTCGCCAGAGGTCAGCATCTCCCGGCTGATTTCGGCATAGCGCGTTTCATCAGGTTGCCACAGCAGACGACTATTAATAGGTAAAATAAAATACAGCGCGATAAAAGCGATAAATGCCAGGGCGTTACGTACCGATTTCATTGTGTCATATCCACGGGTTGCTGACAGCCAAGCCATCCCTCTCTGCCGGGAATTTTCCCACGCACGATCCGCCCTGTTGGCAGCGTACTGATATCGTCCGGTAGCAGCTCCCCGAGCGGGCAAAACGTAATCCCCATGTCGGCAGCGCGAGTAAGCAGCTCGTCAAAATTCTGCTGAAAGGCGATACCTTCCACTTCTGCATGAATGGTGTACACCGGCGTCCCTCTGCTCATCCGGATGTGGGAGAGAATATAAGCGTTAAAGTCCACCGCCTGGACCTCCTGACCCACCACTTCATCCCATGTGGGTAATGTGACAGGAATTTGCGGCGTACCTGTTTTCCCGGATGCCAGCACAGGACGGAATAACGACGTTCCCCGACAGTCGCTGTTATAGCGCAGATGGAACGTTTCTTTGGCATGGACGACGCGGTCATCGGCACGCCATCCCGCAACGGCGGAGCAGGTAACGGGCTGATTGATGATAGCTTCAAGGTCGGTAATGCCACGTGAAATATCGTCAATCAGCTCTTTGTCATTCCAGTTTCCGCTTCGCGCCTGCCAGGCATGGTGATCCCAGGCATGCAAACCGGTTTCATGAAGCAGGGCGGTTTGCGCAATAATTGCCGCATTGGCCTGGCCGATCTCTTTTCCCGGCCATGCTGTACCCGCCAGCAAAATATCCCATCCGTAGAGCGATGCTGCGTTTGAGCGCAGCATCTTCCACAGAAATTGTGGCTTCACAAGACGCCAGAGATGGCGTCCCATGTTGTCAGGTCCCACGCTAAAGAAAAAACTTGCCCGAACGTTATGTCGGTTCAATGTCTCCAGCAGGCGGGGCACGCCTTCGCGCGTCCCCCTGAACGTGTCGACATCAATGCGCAAGCCAACTTTGGTCATGATGTGTGTTCCGTGATATCCACACTGCGTAAGAAGAAGTCCAGCGTCTCTTCTACCGTTTCCTGCATCTCAATGGTGGGTTCCCAGTTCAGACAACGTTTTGCGTTACGAATATTGGGCTTACGATGCTCAACGTCCTGATAACCTTTACCATAGTAGGTGCTGCTTTCGACGTCGCGGAAACCGGCAAACGGCGGAAAATGCTGACGTAATGGATGTTTTTCAAAGCAGGAAAGCAGCATTTCTGCCAGTTCCTGAATACTCGCTTCGTTCTCCGGGTTACCGATATTGATAATCTCGCCGTCACAACGTCCGCCTTCATTTTCAATAATGCGGTACAGGGCTTCGATACCATCGCGAATGTCGGTAAAGCAGCGTTTTTGCTTGCCGCCTTCAATCAGCTTAATCGGTGAGCCTTCCACTAGATTGAGAATCAATTGGGTAATGGCGCGTGAGCTGCCGATTCGCGCGGCATTCAGACTGTCCAGACGCGGTCCCATCCAGTTAAACGGACGGAACAGGGTGAAGCGCAATCCCTCTTTTTCGCCGTATGCCCAGATCACGCGGTCCAGCAACTGTTTGGAAACGGAGTAGATCCAACGCGGTTTATTCACCGGACCGACGATCAGATTCGAGCTGTCCTCATCGAAGACTTTATCGGTACACATGCCGTAAACTTCGGATGTTGACGGGAAAATGATGCGCTTACGGTACTTCACGCAGTAGCGAATGATTTTCAGGTTCTCTTCAAAATCAAGCTCAAACACGCGCAGTGGGTTACGGGTATATTCGATTGGCGTGGCGATCGCGACCAGCGGCAATACGACGTCGCATTTTTTTACATGATATTCAATCCATTCGGAGTGAATACTGATGTCGCCTTCAACGAAATGGAAACGCGGATGTTGCAGGAAACGCCCAATGGCGTCGCTACCAATATCGAGTCCATATACTTCGTAATTGTCTTCTTGCAGCAGGCGCTCGGTCAGATGGTTACCAATGAAGCCGTTAACGCCGAGGATCAGCACGCGAGTACGACGTTTGCTGGTGGTAACTGACTGGCTGTTCAGACGAGAACCGGGTACGAGGCCCAGAACCTGCGCCAGCTGTGAGCCCTGCATTGCAATACCATCGCCAGCTTGCCCGGTAATAATCTCCAGTGCGCCATCGACACAGGCGATCAGCAAAGGCGACACGGAGATGACGGTGCCAGGTTGGGCTGCAAGGCTATTTGTGCAAACACGCGATGACCAGACGGTGAACTTTTGCGTGCCGACATAGCTAAATGCGCCCGGCCACGGATCGCTGACAGCGCGGACCTGGTTATGCAGCTCCGCGGCGGGTTTGTTCCAGTCTAGGAAGCTATCTTCCGGTGTGCGGCGGCCAAAACAGGTAGCCTCTGCTTCCTGTTGAGGGCGCTCTGCGTAATCCCCCGTTTTAATCGCGGGCAGCACCTGTTCCAGCAGGTGACGCGCAGCCTGGCACAATTTATGGTGCAGCGTTAACGCCACATCATCCGGAGAGATAGCGACAGACTGCTGGGCGATAATAGCGCCCGCATCCGCGCGTTTGATCATGCGATGAAGCGTGACGCCGGTTTCGGTTTCGCCATTGACCAATACCCAGTTCAGCGGCGCGCGGCCGCGATATTTCGGCAGCAGCGAGCCGTGCAGATTAAATGCTCCCTTGGGCGCAAGTCTGAGGATCTCCTCACTCAGTAAATGGCGATAGTAGAACGAGAAGATAACATCGGGTGCCAGTTGGCTAATGCGCTCGATCCACAAAGGATGATTAACCTCGTCCGGGGCGTAAACCGGAATACCGGCGCTGGCGGCGAGGCGGGAAACAGAGCCAAAAAACGCTTTTTCACCCGGGTTGTCGGTGTGCGTAAAAATTGCGGCGATTTCATAACCTGCATCCAACAAGGCCTGGACACCCTGACATCCCATATCGTGATAGGCAAATACGACGGCTTTCATGCGCGGTTTTCCTCGGTTGACTGCGTGGTTTGTGGGCGGATAACGTGTTGAACAAAATAGCGGGGGCGGGCGCGGACATCGTTATAGATGCGACCGATATATTCGCCGAGTAAACCCATGCCAATGAACTGTGCGCCGATAAAGGTAAACAGGACGGCAAACAGCATGAATACCCCTTCCGCGGCCCACTGCGGGCCGAGCGTCAGGCGCAACACAACAAGCAGAACGGACAACGTAAAGCCCGTGGCGGCAATCACGCTGCCGAGCAGGCTCAACATACGTAACGGCGTGGTGGTCAGACAGGTCACCAGGTCATACATCAGGTTGATCAGACGCATGAAGCTGTATTTAGAATCACCAAATTCACGCTCTGCATGGTGTACCGGGATCTCCGTGGCGCGACGGGCAAAAATGTTGGCCAGAATCGGAATAAAGGTGCTGCGCTCCTGACAATGCAGCATGGCATCGACAATATGGCGACGATAGGCGCGTAGCATGCAGCCGTAGTCGCCCATTGCTTTACCGGTAGTACGCTGAATCAGGTGGTTGATCATGCGCGAAGCGGTCTTACGAAATACACTGTCCTGTCGGTTCTGGCGTACCGTTCCGACCACATCGAAGCCTTCATCTGCGGTGGCGACCAGCCGTGGGATCTCCTCCGGCGGGTTTTGTAAATCGGCATCCAGCGTGATGATCAAGTCACCGCTGACATGGCTGAAACCAGCCATAATCGCCGAGTGCTGGCCGTAATTGCGGTTCAGCAGAATAGAAACAATATGGCTGTTCGGCGCCTGAGACGCGTCCATCATCAGTTGCGCGGAATGGTCGCTGCTGCCGTCATCGATCAGCAAGATTTCATACTCTTTGCCCAATTTTTCGCAGGCGGCGCTGGTACGTCTGATTAGCTCTGGCAGGCTTTCCTGTTCATTAAAAACGGGAATGACCACCGAGACTTTTTTGATCGGTGTTGCTTCAAACATGGTTATTGTCCTGCAATCTCGCGAAGTGCCGTAATAACTCGCTGGGTGTCAGTGGCGGTCATATCGGGGAACAACGGCAGCGAGCAGATGCGTGCGCTATTCCACTCTGTATTGGGCAGCGAAAGCGTGGTGAAGCGTTCGCGATAATATTTTTGCGTATGGGCCGCACGAAAATGCAGACCGGTGCCGATATTTCTGGCCTTCAGCGCTTCCATTAAGGCATCTCTGTTCAGGCCACAGCGCGCTTCGTCAACACGAATGATAAACAGATGCCAGGCGTGAACGTGAGACCACTGGGGCAGGCTCAACGGTTGAAATGGCGTATCGGCCAGCGCCTGTTGATACTCCCGGGCAATTTGTGCGCGGCGTGAGTTCAGTTGCTCCAGTTTCTTCAGCTGGACCAGCGCGATGGCGGCATTGATATCCGTGAGGTTGTATTTGTATCCTGGCGCCAACACTTCAGCCTGCGGCGCGCGGCCGTAGGTTTGTCGATCAAAAGCATCAACGCCCAGGCCGTGAAACTTCAGACTGCGAAGCCGCTGGGCAAGCTGGCCGTCGTCGGTAACAATCAGCCCACCTTCCGCACAGGTAATATTTTTGATGGCGTGAAACGAGAAAATAGCGGTGCCGTGCGCGCCGACATGACGATTCTTATATAACGTCCCTACGGCGTGCGCCGCATCTTCGATGATCGGAATGCCATAGCGCTCGCCAATGGCATAAATCGCGTCAAGATCGGCCGGGGCGCCTGCGTAATGTACCGGAACAATCGCTTTGGTTCGCGGCGTGATGGCCGCTTCAATTTGCTCTGGCGTGACCATGAGCGTATCACGATCAACGTCGACCATGACCGGCGTCGCACCCAGCAGGACAATCATATTGAGGGTAGAAACCCACGTCATTGATGGCGTGATGACCTCATCACCCGCACCGATGCCCAGCGCCATTAGCGTGATGTGCATTCCAGCGGTGGCGGAGCAGACGGCGACGGCATGCTGATTTCCCGTGAGCTGGCAGAAGGCTTGTTCCAACTGCTGATTTTGCGGACCGGTGGTTATCCATCCCGAGTCCAGAACCGCCTTCACTGCGGCAAGCTCTTCAGCTCCCATCGCCGGGCGAGAGAAAGGCAAAAAGTCAGACATCATTATTCCTTCAAGCCATTTAACGCACCGACGTTTTATTTTTCGCGATAAACAGGCGCGTCGTTAATTATTTATCAGGCTTCAAAGGTTAATGACTGAAGGTTAATTTATCCTTAAGAGTTTAAGGTTCGAGATATAAAGGAAAATAACGGTGTTTTTAACTTATTATTGTGAAATTAAATGAATTTTACAGAAATGGCGTGGCGTAAACGGCATTGCTGGTTGCTGTAGCCAGGTCAATGCAATGCCGCAATTCAGGAAGGTATTTTATGCCGCTATTAGAATGATAATTTACAGTAATCCTTTCAGGGTTAACGTTTTACGCGTGGCGACATTTAAGTCGTACGTGCCGAGATCTTCCGGTTTAACCCAGGCGAATGCCTGAAACTCTTCGTTAATGTTCACTTCACGATTCGCCGCGACACAATCAAAGATGAGGTAAATCATGTAAATCTCTTCCTGGCTGCCATCGGCATAGGTTTTGGTGCGAATATCATCACTGAAGGTCCAGGGGGTAATTTCTGACAACACGAGCTGTTCGCCCAGTTCTTCCCTTACTTCCCGACGCAAAGCCTCTTCAATGCGTTCGCCCGCTTCAACACCGCCGCCAGAAAGCGCCCACTGGCCGGGGAAAACACCACGGTCATCAGCCATTTTGCACAGTAAATAACAGCCATTATTTTGAATTAATGGACAAACAATCGTTCTTTGGCGCATAGGTTGGATCCTTGTAGGGGATGCTGAGAATTCCATTGTGTACCCATCTTACCTTTTGCTGGCGGCAGAAAAAACGCTTCCGTGACGTTTAACCCTGCTTTATCAGGGGAGAAGGGGATGTTTGTTGAAAACGGGGGCCTGCTATGTCGATTCTGCAAATAGCCATGGAATTTAACCTTAACTCAAACTTGTAAGTAGTATTTGGTTACAATATGCCATTGCATCGCTTTTTTAGCTCATTGATTCCTTGTCATCTGGCAGTACAATTCCTCGGTTTTGGGGCTATGTTTTGATTCTTGCTGGAAAGGATAGAAAATGAAAAAAAGTTTAATGTTGGGTTTTGCCGGAATGCTGTTTGTTTCCGCATCGGCGAGCGCAATTAGCATTAGTGGCCAGGCGGGCGAAGATTACACCAACCTTGGGTTTGGTATGGGGACTGAATCTACCGGACTGGCGGTCAGCGGTAACTGGATGCATAACGATGACGACGGCGATGCAGCCGGTCTGGGACTGGGTCTGAATATTCCACTTGGTCCGTTGCTGGCAACCGTCGGAGGGAAAGGTATTTATACTAACCCTAATGATGGTGATGAAGGCTACGCGGCGGCAGTTGGTGGCGGTTTGCAGTGGCCGATTGGCGATAGTTTCCGCCTGTTTGGCGAGTACTATTACTCTCCTGATTCGCTTTCCAGCGGTATCGACAGCTATGAAGAAGCCAATGCCGGTGCGCGTCTGACAATTATGCGCCCGCTGAGCATTGAAGCCGGTTATCGCTACCTGAACCTGGCGGGTAAAGATGGCAACCGCGATAACGCGATTGCTGATGGTCCGTACGTTGGGGTTAACGCCAGCTTCTGACATTTCTGGCGCGGCGTTCAGTCGCGCCTTCCCCCCTCCATGCGCTATAGTGTTTTCATCATAAAAGCAGGAGAACACGATGTTAAACGTGGAGATGCTATCCACCGGGGATGAAGTGTTGCACGGACAAATCGTCGACACCAATGCCGCCTGGCTGGCTGATTTTTTCTTTAATCAGGGATTACCGTTAACCCGCCGTAATACGGTAGGGGACAATCTTGACGATTTGGTCGCTATTCTACGTGAGCGTAGCGAACACGCCGATGTGCTGATCGTTAATGGCGGTCTGGGGCCAACCAGCGATGATTTAAGCGCGCAGGCGGCGGCAACGGCAAAAGGCGAGGGGCTGGTATTGCATGAAGCCTGGCTGGCCGAGATGGAGCGTTATTTCCGCGACCGTGGCCGCGTCATGGCGCCGAGCAACCGCAAACAGGCTGAGCTTCCTGCCAGCGCTGAATTTATCAATAATCCTGTCGGCACCGCGTGCGGGTTCGCCGTGAAGCTAAACCGCTGCCTGATGTTCTTTACGCCTGGCGTGCCATCGGAATTTAAAGTCATGGTTGAGCATGAGATTCTGCCGCGTTTGCGTGAGCGTTTTTCTCTGCCTCAACCACCTCTCTGCCTGCGATTAACCACCTTTGGCCGTTCCGAAAGCGATCTGGCGCAGAGTCTGGATCCGCTGCCTTTGCCGCCGGGAGTGACAATGGGTTACCGCTCGTCGATGCCGATTATTGAGCTGAAGCTGACCGGGCCTGATTCCCAACGAGACGCCATGCTGGCGCTGTGGCCTGAAGTGAAGCGGGTTGCCGGGCAGAATATGATATTCGAAGGTACGGAAGGTTTGCCTGCGCAAATCGCCCGCACATTGCAGGAGCGACAATACAGTCTGACGCTGAGCGAACAGTTCACCGGTGGCTTAGTTGCACTCCAGCTCTCTCGCGCTAATGCTCCTCTGCTAGCGAGTGAAGTGGTTCCACCTCAGGAAGAAACGCTGGCGCAAACGGCGCACTGGATTACCGAGCGACGCGGCAAACACTATGCCGGGCTGGCGCTGGCAGTATCGGCATTCGAAAGCGAACATATCAACTTTGCGCTGGCAACCCCGGATGGGACACATGCCTTGCGCGTAAGGCTTAGCGCTAATCGCTACAGTTTGCCGATTCGTCAGGAAGTTTGCGCGATGATGGCGCTGAATATGCTGCGTCGTTGGCTAAACGGCCAGGATATCGCCAGCGAACACGGCTGGATAGAAGTGGTTGAATCGCTGACGATTTAAACATTGATTGGGAAGGCTACAAACCTTCCCAACCTGACTCACTCTGTAACTTCGCCAGGCAATAGCCCGGTAATTAACTGAACCAAATTATGATCAATTCCATTTTCCAGCATCATGCGAGCGATACGTAAGGCTTCTTCTTGCGTACCTTTTTGCACTCCCTGTTCTAATCCTTGCTGTATCCCTTCTTGTAGGCCATGGTGGTGGCCTTCTTATCTTAGCCTCTCTGCGATCGTCATCAACCTCTCCTTGTGATGGGGGGAACGTTCGGCAACCTCATGGATAAATGCGCTGACGTGAGAAACATTGCCGTATCGTAGCAGGTAATTTAATAGCGTTTGCAGCTGGCTGTCATTAGCGGTGCTTGTAACTAAAAGCGAGACCAGACGGTCCACCAGCCCCATCAAATCACGATCGCGAATATGTTTTTGCATTAATTCAAGCAACGCGACGCGCCGATGCTGCGCAATCTAATCGTCCGGTATTACGGTGATGTCCACCAGCGGGAAAGCCTCTGAATACAGTTGTCGTGCCAGTTGCGGACAGTCAAATTCATCCAGCCAGTTGAGTGACCAGGGGTAGGGACTTTGCTGGCCGTGATAAAACAACATGGGAACGACCAGTGGCAGCGTTTTATTTCCAGCATCAAGATGATGCTGCATCGCAGCAATGGCATAACGCATCAGGCGAAATGCCATATGCTGTACCGCTGTACTCTGATGTTCAATAACACAATAAATATAACCCTGGCCTTCGCGGGTTTTTAACGACCACAATACGTCGGAATAGAACGCGCGGAGATCCTGTTCGATAAAACTGCCGGGCTCCAGCTTCAGCGTTTGCAAATCGCATATTTCACGTAATGCTGGAGGAAGGTGAATATCCAGAAAATCCCGAGCCATCTCAGGGTAAGACATTATCTTCTTAAAAACGGCATCATGCGGTGTAGCGGTGGTTGATTCATCCATGGTAGTCCGTCACGTGAAGGAGAAGATGGCATGACGGTACTCACTTTTAATCAGAGCTGCATTGGGGGATTTGGCTATTTGCGTGAGTGAATCAGAGATAAGTACGCCCGATTGCAACGTATTCAGATAGGCGGAACAGAGTACGCAAAAATGCCCGGTAACAAACGCCACCGGGCAACAGAGTTAACCTAATGCTTTGGCAAGCAGGGTGATCGGATGTTCACAGCGAAGGCTTGTAGACATCTCTATCTGCCATTTACAGGTTTCACAGTCGGTGACAACGATATCGGCACCGCTTTCTTCAATCTGGCGGAATAACGGTGCGCCAATCGATTGTGACGTCGGGTAGTTTTCCTTTTTAAAGCCGTATGTTCCGGCGATTCCGCAACACTGAGAATCTAACACCGTCAGCTCCAGTCCCGGAATTTGGCGCAGCAGCTCCAGCGTGTAGAGCGTCCAGCCCATTTTCTCCATATGGCAAGGCGTGTGATAGACCACTTTCAGCGGTAGCGTCTTCAGCGGCAACGTTTTGCCTTCATCCAGCTTGCGCCACAGCCAGCGGGTCGCCAGCTCAATATGTTCGCGCAGGCCGGTGTTGTCGACGTCCAGCACTTCCGGGTACTCATCGCGGAGTGCAAAGGTACAGGTTGATGAGGTGGCGATCACCGGAATACCTTTCCCGTCAATTGCTTCCCTGAGCGAGGCCACGTTGCTGACCGCCTGTTTGCGCGCTTTATCGGTAAAGCCGTTGGCGATCAGCGGTACGCCGCAGCATTTCTCTTTGCTCAGCAGCTGTACGCCGGTTCCCATGGCGTTCAGGACCTTGATCAGGTCTTTGCCGAGTTGCGGATGGTTGTAATTAACAAAACAGCCGTGGAAAAAGGCGACCTGCTCCGGATACTGCGCCTGCTGTGCGGCAACGCTGCGATACCAGCGGCGGAACGTACCAAAGGAGTATTTCGGCAGCGTACGGCGATGGTCGATTTTCAGCGCGTAGTCCAGCAACTGGCGTACCGGTTTCAGCGAGGTGGCGGTATTCACTATCGGCGCGAACGGGGTGGATACACTTCCCATTAAATCCGTATGGCTTAAAACAAAATTACGCAGCGATGGACGCGTAGTGTCATATTTGGCGCGCGCACGCTGGATGATATCGCCAATTTTCACATCTGACGGACACGCCACTTCGCAGCGCTTACAGTTGATGCAGTATTTCAGCGCATCGTCGTATAACGCGCCATCTTTCAGACGCAGACGCTCGCCGTCCGGTCCGGCCTGTTTTGGGCCAGGGTAGCCCGGATTGACGCGGCTTACCGGGCAGGCGGTGGTGCACACCGTGCACTTGATACAACTTTCAAAACGTGTGTCGCTCATTGCTGTCCTCCTGCACGTTTCGCAATGTCATGTGCGGCGTGTAAGGCGCTGACTGCGCATACGCCGCCTCCGCAACCCTCGGCAATAGGGTCAAAACCACCGAGAACAGAACCGATGGCATACATGTTCTCTACCGTTTTCCCCGCCAGCGACGGGCGCAAAGTGGCATCGGTTGTGACGCCAAACTGTTGCCACGGTTGCGGATCGAAGACATCACGCTGATACCACTCGGCGCGGGTGGCGGTTTGCTGTACATCCAGTCCGAGGATCGGTTCGTGAATGGCCTCGCGCGTGGCGACCAGACCGCTGCTAAAAAAGCTGCCGCTGGCGAGCACGGCGAAGCGTGGACGCAACGGGATATCGGCATGGTTACGGGTCCAGACTTCATTGACGACGCCATCCTGACAGGTGATTTTCTTCACTTCATCACCCGGCATCCAGACACCGCCCTGGCGTACAAACTGGCGCTGTAATTTGTTGTGCAGACGCATACCCAGTACCGAAGGCGGTAGAGTCGGTAACAGCGTCAACGAGCAGGGAAGGCGCTCGTTAAGCCAGTGCCAAAGGCGCTCATCCGCCAGGCCGAAACAGGCTGGCATAATAATCATGTCGCAGGTTTTTGCCAGTGGCAGTAAAGCATCATAGAGCAGCGACCATTTATCTTCGTTGTCCAGCAGGCGCGCAATATTGACAGCGCGAAACTCGGTTGGATTATCACGTAGGACATCCAGTTCAGGCAGATCGATTTCCGCCGTCTCGACGCTGAGATTGCGCTGGCGCAGCGAGGCCGCGGCGAGATGCGCCTGAAAATCCAGTAAACCGCTGATACCGACAACGCAGATACGCTGTGCGGACAGTGGCCACACCGGAACTTCTGGGGAACTTAACCAGGTTGAGCGCAGGGTTCCCAACGGGGTTACGCGTTGATGTGACTGGTGTACTTTGCCCTGCAAATGCGTTCCGCATTCTTCCAGCAGATCCTGCGCCTGCTGGGCAAGATCCAGGACGTTCTGTGTTCCGATGATGCTATACGGATGCGTGGGCGCCTGAGTACGCAGCGCATTCAGACCGGCTTCTATCTCCATCACCGGTTGACCATCGGGCAAGTTGCTGAGCAAATCCAGTGAGCCGGAGGAAAAATGCAAGGCGCTTTGGCCGCGCGTGACAATCGTACAGCGCAACCCGCTTTTTTGCAGTTGCAGGCCGCACAGCAGTCCTGCCAGGCCGCCGCCGATAATGACGGTATCAAATTTCATCCTGGTGCTCCTTTTCCAGACCGCACAATCCCTGATAGACCCAGCGCGTGAATTCGCTTTCGCGCAGCGCGTCGCCCCAGGCGATAGGCTGCACGCCTTTCCAGCGCTCGTTGAGGAAATCGGAAAGCTGGGTAATAGATTGCGCAGCGGTGGTGACATTAAAACGTTGCAGCAAACCTGCGGCGCGGCAGGCGCACAATTCGCCCTGGCAGGTCCCCATACCAACGCGGGTACGGCGACGCAAATCCAGCAGGCTGTTGACGGTTAAATTCTCGACGGCGTATTGCACTTCGCCCGCAGTGACCGCTTCACATTCACAGACCAGGCTACGGTGCTGACGACCTTCGCTAAGCCATGCCGGGGTGCGATCGCCGTGACGGTAGACCGCCGAACCGCGCAACGGCGCGGGCAACGAAATTACGCGTTTCAGCGTGTGCTCGGTGGATTCCTGCGAGCCGGGCAGCGCGGTGTCTGCTGTGGTGCAAGGTTGAGAATTGCCCAGCTTACGGCAAACGGCATCGGTGGCCCATTCCGCCATCAGACGGTAGGTCATCAGTTTGCCGCCGGTAATGGTGATAAACCCATCCAGTCCGTCACGTTCAGCGTGATCGAACAGCACAATACCGCGGCTGACGTTACGACCGCTTGGATCGTCGTCGCTGGCGACCAGCGGTCGCACACCGGAGTAGGCGCGTAAAATGCGTGTTTTCGCCATAATCGGCGCCAGTTTCTCACCTTCGCGCAGCAGAATATCGACCTCTTCTGCGGTGACGCGGTTGCTGTCGATATCGTCGTAATCAATGTGCTGCGAGGTGGTGCCAATGAGCGAAATGGTATCGCCAGGCACCAGAATATCGGCGTCAGAGGGTTTACGGCAGCGGTTAATGACATGCTGGTTTATGCGATGATCCATAATCAGCAGCGATCCTTTGGCCGGGAACATCCGGATACTCAGATCGGCATATTCGGCAATGCGCTGGCCCCAGATCCCGGCGGCATTCACCACCACCGGCGCATGCAGGGACTGCATCTCACCCGTCAGGTGATTGCGCACGTTAACGCCGCAAACCGTTGTCCCTTCGCGAATCAGCCCCGTCACTTCATGGGCCGTTAAGATAACTGCGCCATGCTCACGCGCATCCAGCATGTTGGCGGCGGTTAAGCGGAAGGGATCGACCGTAC
Organism: Citrobacter sp. S55_ASV_140; assembly: GCF_018919505.1. Taxonomy (NCBI): domain Bacteria; kingdom Pseudomonadati; phylum Pseudomonadota; class Gammaproteobacteria; order Enterobacterales; family Enterobacteriaceae; genus Citrobacter; species Citrobacter sp. S55_ASV_140. The sequence continues at coordinate 6,444 of NZ_JAHLQZ010000050.1, read as the reverse complement.
CGTCCGGCACTTTGACCGCGCCAATCAACTGTGGGTTGACGGAGGGTTCGATAATGCGCGCCTGCTGAGGGTCAATCGCTTCTGCGCGAATACCGGCCTCTTCACAGGCGCGAATGAAGGTAGCCTGGAAGGAGAGCTCATCCTCCGGCAGGGTAATAAACAGACCGTCCGTCGGCTCAACGCAATGACGGGCGATACGTTTCAGAATCTGGTTTTCGCTGATGCACTCACGGGCAGATTCAGCGTCGGTGACGGCGTAGCGCGCACCGCTGTGCAGCAGGCCATGGTTACGTCCGGTCGCGCCCGTGGCGATATCGTGGCGTTCCACTAAGATGACGCGCAACCCGCGCAGCGCACAGTCGCGTGCGATCCCTGCACCTGTTGCTCCTCCACCAATGATAATCACGTCACTTGTTTGCGAGTCGCGAGTTTTCATTGTTTTTCCTCACAGTTCGTTTTTTATCATTTAGCCACATAAAAAACATGGATTGTTTGATTTCGCGCATAATCGCTCATTATTCGAAAATGAAACGTGATTTCGTGCGCCTTTATGAACATTTGTCATAAATCTGTAACAATTTGTGCTGCGTTTCACATTTTTGTTAGGTATCTTTCCTTAACATCGCGGCCACACTGGAAGCGGTAGGGTAGTAATGACGAACTGCAGTGTTTACTTCGAATGAAAGACGGCCACGGAGGCTACGCTATGTTGAGTATTTTTAAACCAGCGCCACATAAGGCGCGTTTGCCTGCTACGGAGATCGACCCGACATATCGTCGATTGCGTTGGCAGATTTTCCTGGGGATTTTCTTTGGTTATGCCGCGTACTATCTGGTACGTAAGAACTTTGCCCTGGCGATGCCATATCTGGTTGAGCAGGGTTTCTCTCGCGGCGATCTGGGTTTTGCCTTGTCCGGTATCTCCATCGCTTACGGATTTTCGAAATTCATCATGGGGTCCGTTTCGGATCGCTCGAATCCGCGCGTTTTCCTGCCAGCAGGTTTGATTCTGGCTGCCGCAGTGATGTTGTTTATGGGCTTTGTGCCGTGGGCGACATCGAGCATTGCGATTATGTTTGTGCTGCTGTTCCTCTGCGGATGGTTCCAGGGGATGGGGTGGCCGCCGTGTGGCCGTACCATGGTGCACTGGTGGTCGCAGAAAGAACGTGGCGGCATTGTTTCCGTCTGGAACTGTGCGCACAACGTGGGCGGCGGTCTGCCTCCTCTGCTGTTCCTGCTCGGTATGGCCTGGTTCAATGACTGGAAAGCGGCGCTGTATATGCCTGCTTTCGGTGCGATTGTGGTTGCGCTGTTCGCCTTTGCGATGATGCGAGATACGCCGCAGTCCTGCGGTCTGCCGCCTATCGAAGAGTATAAGAACGACTACCCGGACGATTACAACGAGAAAGCTGAAGAAGAGCTGACCGCCAAGCAGATCTTCATGCAGTACGTACTGCCAAACAAACTGTTGTGGTACATCGCTATCGCCAACGTGTTCGTTTATCTGCTGCGCTACGGCATCCTGGACTGGTCACCAACCTACCTGAAAGAAGTGAAGCATTTCGCACTCGATAAATCATCCTGGGCCTACTTCCTGTATGAATACGCGGGTATTCCGGGCACGCTGCTGTGTGGTTGGATGTCGGATAAAGTCTTCCGTGGCAACCGTGGCGCGACCGGCGTGTTCTTTATGACGCTGGTGACTATCGCGACCATCGTTTACTGGATGAACCCGGCAGGTAACCCGAACGTTGATATGGCTTGTATGATTATCATCGGCTTCCTGATCTACGGCCCGGTCATGTTGATCGGTCTGCACGCGCTGGAACTGGCGCCGAAAAAAGCGGCGGGCACGGCGGCAGGCTTTACCGGACTGTTCGGTTATCTCGGCGGTTCTGTGGCGGCGAGCGCCATTGTCGGCTACACCGTTGACTTCTTCGGTTGGGACGGCGGCTTTATGGTGATGATTGGCGGTAGCGTGCTGGCGGTCATTCTGCTGGTGGTCGTCATGATTGGTGAAAAACGTCACCATGAAGAAGTACAGCTGAAACGTAACGGGGGCTAATTAATGAAAACCACATTGAAAAGTCTCAGCGTGGCGCTGATGCTGGCTGGTATGGTTGTTAGCAGCGCGGCGGTCGCCGCCGATAAAATCGTGATTGCGCATCGTGGGGCAAGCGGTTATTTACCGGAGCATACGCTGCCCGCGAAAGCGATGGCCTATGCTCAGGGCGCGGATTATCTGGAGCAGGATTTGGTAATGACCAAGGATGACCATCTGGTCGTCCTGCATGACCACTATCTGGACCGCGTCACCGATGTCGCTGAGCGTTTTCCGAATCGTGCGCGTAAAGATGGACGTTATTACGCCATCGACTTTACGCTGGACGAGATCAAATCGCTGAAATTTACCGAAGGCTTTGATATCGAGAATGGCAAAAAGGTACAGACTTACCCTGGGCGCTTCCCGATGGGTAAATCTGATTTCCGCGTGCACACCTTCGAAGAAGAGATAGAGTTCGTTCAGGGACTGAATCACTCAACCGGTAAAAACATCGGCATTTATCCGGAAATGAAGGCGCCGTGGTTCCATCACCAGGAAGGGAAGGACATCGCAGCGAAAACGCTGGAAGTGCTGAAAAAGTACGGGTATACCAGCAAAAACGACAAGGTTTACCTACAGTGTTTTGATGTCGCGGAGTTAAAGCGCATTAAAAATGAACTGGAACCAAAGATGGGGATGGATCTCAATCTGGTGCAGTTGATTGCGTACACTGACTGGAATGAAACCCAGGAGAAAAAGCCGGACGGTAGTTGGGTTAATTACAACTATGACTGGATGTTTAAACCGGGTGCCATGAAGCAGGTGGCGCAGTATGCGGACGGCATTGGGCCGGACTACCACATGCTGGTTGATGAGAAGTCGAAAAAAGGCAATATCTCGTTAACTGGCATGGTTCAGGACGCGCATCAGAACAAGATGGTGGTGCATCCTTATACTGTTCGTGCCGATCAGCTACCGGATTACACCACTGACGTAAACCAGCTGTATGACATTCTGTATAACAAGGCGGGCGTTGACGGGTTGTTCACCGACTTCCCCGACAAAGCAGTGAAATTCCTGAATAAAGAGTGATGGCACAAGGCCTGTGATGCACCTCCGGTCACAGGCCTCATTGGGTAACGTTATAAACTGTTAGATAAGGCCGTCTGCTGTCAACGTTTCCATACAAGCCTGCAGGAGAAATAAAGGGCTGCCGTCCACCGGCGGCTCTTTTGCCAGTAACGATATCTGTCGATAGAACGTCGGCTCCAGCGCCACCGAGCGTATCTCCCCGCCAACGGCTTTCAGCGTTAACTCCGGTAATAACGCAATACCCAGCCCCTGACGAATAAAACTCATCGCGGTATCCGGATGGTTAAATTCGTATTTAATAACCGGCTCGATACCTTTCTCTTTAAATAGCGTCATGATGCTTAATTCATAGCGACCTTTACTGATAATCAGCGGTTCTCCCACCAGTTGTTCAACCGTAACCGCGGTATGGGCTGCCAGAGGATGGCTTTCGGGAACCACGACGGTAAATTTGTCGCGATAGACCGGTACGCAGTACATGCCGCTCACCGGAAAATGCACAAATCCGGCATCAATGTCCCCACTGCGCAGGGAATCAACGATCGCCGTGCTGTTTTCTTCGAAGGGAATGATTTTGATGTGCGGATGATGCTGTTCGAAGTGGTGGATAATGCCCGGTAAAATGCAGGCGCAGGCGCTGGGAAAGCAGCCGATGCGCAGGGTTCGGGCTGGGTTTTTTCGCTCCTGCTCGGCAATCTCTTTCACCGCGTTGGTTTCTGCAACGATCATGCGCAGGTGCGGAACGATCCGCCTTCCAACCGGGGTGAGCTGAATGTCTTTACGGCGCTCGCGGATAAGACATTCGACTCCCAACTCTTCTTCAAGCGCCGAAATGGCCTGGCTTACAGCGGATTGGGTCATATACAACCGCTTACTGGCTTCGGTAAAACCGCCGCATTCAAGCACGGTAAGCAGGGCGTGGATCTGGGTTAATGTCATTAGTTCCTTCTAATTAACAATATTAAAACGATTAATTTCTCTAATATGATGAATCTGTTTACACTTGCGGTCTACCGTATAAATCACATTTTGACGCACCTCTCCGTTGCTCAGTTGAGCTGAGCGTTGCCTGCGTGCGCCGTCTGGACAGGCTGTCGAATATGAAAGAAAAACTGTGGACGAAAGATTTTTGGGCAATCACGATAATTAGCTTCATTATATTCTTTGTGTTTTATGTCCTGCTTACGTTATTACCGATCTATATTTCGGATCGCCTGCACGCCACGCCAGATAAAGCCGGCTTATTGGTCACCTTCTTTTTAGGTGCCGCAATTGTTGTGCGTCCGTTCGCCGGGCAATGGGTGGGGAAATATTCGAATAAAACGATTCTGGTGCTCTCTTCTCTGGCCTTTTTGGTTGTCACTGCGCTGTATCCTGTTTGCCACTCAATTGAATCGCTGCTGTTTATTCGGGTGCTTCATGGGGTGACGTTTGGCGTCATTACCACGGTAAAAGGAACGATTTCCGCGCGGCTGATACCGGCCTCCCGACGTGGGGAGGGCATCAGTTTTTTCTCGTTGGCCATGGGACTGGCAATGGTTGTGGGGCCGTGGGTAGGGTTGAATATGGCACGCTGGGAAGCTTTTACCACCGCATTCTGGCTGTGTAGCGCGGTTGCCGTACTGGGTATTATCCTGTCATTGATCGTCGCCGTACCGCCGGTCATCCGTCATGCCGACGGCTCAAAACCGAAGCTGGGATTTGCGGCAATGTTTGATCGCGCCGCGCTGCCTTTCGCGATGGTGACGTTTTTCATGACTTTCTCCTATGCGGGTGTTTCTGCTTTTCTCGCGCTGTATGCGCGCGAGTTGGATCTGATGGCCGCCGCCAGTAATTTCCTGTTGTGCTACGCCATTTGTCTGATGATCTGTCGAACCTTTACCGGCAATATTTGTGATAAAAAGGGGCCGAAATACGTGGTATATCCGTGTTTGCTGGCCTTTACCATCGGACTGGTGGCGCTTGGCTACACCAACGGCAGTATCATGATGATTATTGCCGGGGGATTAATCGGCATTGGTTACGGCTCAGTCACGCCGGTATTCCAGACACAAATTATTAGCTCGGTGGAGCCGCATAAAATTGGCATCGCCAATTCGCTTTTCTTCAATGCGATGGATGCGGGAATGGCGATCGGCGCGTTCATTATGGGGATGATGGTCGAGGGCGTGGGCTATCGGGCGATTTATCTGGTAGGGGCGCTGCTGGTGGTTTTAGCCGGGGCGCTGTACATTGCGCAGATGAAGCGCCGCGGGGCGATGCCGTTAGTTAGCGCACACGAAGTGCACTAACCGTTACAGCTCGATTTCAATATCGCCTTTTGCCCGGCAACAGCAGGGCAATATTTCGCCCGGCTGAATAAAGGCCAGAGGCTCGGCGATCCAGTCCACCTGTCCCGCCACCAGGCGGGTACGGCAGGAACCACAGTAACCCTCACGACACTGGTATTCGACTTCAACATTGTGCGATTCGAGTGCGGCAAGCAGGGAGGGGTGTTCATCCTGGCACAGCAGCTGTGTGCCAGAGATGCGCAGAGTAACGCGGCCCATCAGAGCTGGAAGTTACTCAGATCGTCGGTATCAACCTCGGAGTCGATCTGGCCGACCAGATAGGAGCTGACTTCCACTTCCTGCGGCGCAACCTGTACGTTATCGGACACCAGCCAGGTGTTGATCCATGGGATCGGGTTAGAACGCGTCTGGAACGGCAGATCCAGCCCAACAGCCTGCATACGAATGTTGGTGATGTACTCAACGTACTGGCACAGAATATCTTTGTTCAGGCCGATCATCGAACCGTCACGAAACAGATAGTCCGCCCACTCTTTCTCTTGCAGCGCGGCCTGCACGAACAGGTCGTAGCACTCTTGCTTACACTCTTCTGCGATTTCCGCCATCTCTGGGTCGTCTACACCGCTGCGCAGCAGGTTCAGCATGTGCTGCGTACCGGTCAGATGCAGGGCTTCGTCGCGGGCGATCAGACGAATAATTTTCGCGTTGCCTTCCATCAGTTCACGTTCGGCGAAGGCGAAGGAGCAGGCGAAGCTGACGTAGAAGCGAATGGCTTCCAGCGCGTTCACGCTCATCAGGCACAGGTACAGCTTTTTCTTCAGCTCACGCAGATTCACGACAACCGTTTTGCCATTAACGCTATGGGTGCCTTCGCCGAGAAGATGCCAATAGCTGGTCATCTCGATCAATTCGTCATAGTAGCTGGAAATGCCTTCCGCGCGCTTCTGGATCTGCTCGTTGGTGACGATATCGTCAAACACCACCGCCGGATCGTTGACGATGTTACGGATGATATGG
>NZ_JAHLQZ010000004.1:0-80566 GCF_018919505.1 Citrobacter sp. S55_ASV_140 | reverse complement strand
AGTGTCTATAATGAGGTGATTGATGAATGGTCGAACCAATTTCCTGAAATTGAGAATCTACTGACAGTACTTCAAACAATCCAAGTGGAAACATTCGACTTTAATGATTTCTCTGAGAAATGTCGTGATGAATTTACAGGTATATCTGATGGAGTGATTCGTCAATATATTAATTTTCTTTTTGATAATTCATTAATAGGACAAAAAAAGCAAGGTAGATGGGAATATGTAAGTAGTTTACCTAATCTTAAAATTAACCTGCAAAATGAATTTAGAACTCACCATGCTTTAAAATATAGATTGCATTTAATAGAAAGTCGACCCAGCCAAAATATTTGACTTCCTTTACACCTTCATTTTCTCAAAAATGGAGGTGTAAAATATATTTATAGTAAAATTAACTATTACTATAACATCCATTTACAGTCAAGTTTGTTTTTCACTCGATTTAGCCATGTAATGCTGCGTCACATTTGTTGAATTAACTGGGCTCTCTAATTTTTTACATTTCCAACGGCACGCGTCACCGCTTGCCATATTAATTCATCATCCGGTACGGCACTATCGGCCCGATGAATAAAACAGGGCTGCTTCTTGTCACCTTCCTTTTTCCATTCATACTAGCCATCAGCAAAGCAAATTGCGCTGCCATGCTGGCAGAGTAGTTTAAACACTCTGCTGGTGGCCGTAGTTTCAGATCGTGCATTAATGAGCGGCGGCTTATACCACCATCTAAAGCATATCCCCATAGAACAAGATCAAGGTGCAACTTTTCATCACGTTCGCTAAGCAGAAGAACTTTTGTGCCTAGTGCCACGTTGAATCGACCAATTGGTTCTGGATCGTATGGGATGCTGCGTTTGGCTTATTCAGCGAGCAGAGCGAGATAGTCCTCCCGTTATTGACTGTCAAAAGCGTCCACACTTAGATACCTCCAGCCAACTGTAAGACTGAAAGTATGAGATATTGACTCGTACGATAGGATTTGAAGCTCCACACCACCAATATTCCATTATGCCTTGCCACCTTCTCAAGGCGTCTATATGGCCGATAGACTACTACCCATTTTTACTTTTTTGGGGGCAAATTTGGGGGGCAAAAATCAGTTTGGGGCATGATTTGGGGCGATGAAATGACTCATATTGCCCGCAATTGTCCAAGACGGTTTTTTATTAACTGATTGATTTTATGATAATTAACTGTATTTACTGAATTTACAAAATCAATTTTATAGTCTAACGCTGATTATGTGTCCGTGGGGATAAACATTTAATAAACCGGGGGAAGGGAGGCTATCACTGGCTAAAAAAGCCGGAAGGCGCTGACGCTTATCCGGCTTCAATATAACATCAACTGGAGGCCGGAACTGACGAAACCGCCGTCCGGCACAAACCAGATTACTTCAGTTCATCAACCATGGTGATGGCGCGACCAATATAGTTGGCTGGTGTCATCGCTTTCAGGCGAGTTTTCTCGTCTTCCGGCAGGGCCAGGCCATCGATAAACTGTTTCATACCTTCGGCGTCAACGCGTTTACCGCGCGTCAGCTCTTTCAGCTTCTCGTACGGTTTTTCAATGCCATAGCGACGCATTACGGTCTGAATAGGTTCGGCCAGCACTTCCCAGTTATGGTCCAGTTCATCAAGCAGATGCTCGCGATTGACTTCCAGTTTGCTCACGCCCTTCAGCGTGGACTGATACGCGATCAGCGCATAGCCAATACCGACACCCAGGTTGCGCAGAACGGTAGAGTCCGTCAGGTCGCGCTGCCAGCGGGAAACCGGCAGTTTGCTCGCCAGGTGTTGCAGAACCGCGTTAGACAGACCCAGGTTACCTTCGGAATTTTCGAAATCGATTGGGTTAACCTTGTGCGGCATGGTGGAGGAACCGATCTCACCGGCGATAGTTTTCTGTTTGAAATGGTTCAGCGCCACGTAACCCCAGACATCGCGGTCAAAGTCAATCAGGATAGTGTTGAAACGGGCGATGCAATCAAACAGCTCGGCAATGTAGTCGTGCGGTTCAATCTGCGTGGTGTAAGGGTTCCACTGGATGCCCAGCGACGTAACAAACTCTTCGCTGAACTGATGCCAGTCAACTTCCGGGTAAGCGGCGATGTGGGCGTTATAGTTACCGACGGCGCCGTTGATTTTACCGAGAATTTCGACCTGGTTAAGCTGGCGGTACTGGCGCTCCATACGGTAGGCCACGTTCGCCATTTCTTTGCCCAGCGTGGATGGGGTGGCGGGTTGGCCGTGGGTACGGGAGAGCAGAGGGATATCGCGATACTGTACGGACAGATCTTTCACTGCGTCGATAAGCTTACGCCAGTACGGCAGGACCACTTCGTCGCGAGCGGTTTTCAGCATCAGCGCGTGAGACAGGTTGTTGATGTCTTCTGACGTACACGCGAAGTGAATAAACTCGGAAACGGCATGCAGCTCCGGGATATCAGCCACTTTTTCTTTCAGGAAATACTCAACTGCCTTCACATCATGGTTGGTCGTACGCTCAATGGTTTTGATGCGCGCAGCATCTTCTTCATTGAAGTTAGCGACGATCGCATCAAGGAAACCGATTGCGTCGGCAGCAAAAGCAGGAACTTCCTTGATCGCTGCGTGCGCGGCCAGTTTTTGCAGCCAGCGTACTTCAACCTGTACACGGAATTTCAGCAAACCGTATTCGCTGAAAATCCCGCGCAGCGCGCTGACTTTATCGCCGTAGCGTCCATCGACAGGGGAAACGGCGGTCAGTGAGGATAATTCCATAGATCACAACTCCGGGGTTAAATGAGCAAGAATTTGTTTTGCCTGAGTCGTCAGGCGATTACGAGAAAACATGAGTTGCAGACGGCCTCCACCAACCTGATGCCAGAGCACTGCTGCACGAATGCCAGCCAGTAGCGAAGCGCGTACTTTGGCCTGAACCTGCGGGCTCTGAAGGATGGCAGGAGAACCCGTAACCTGAATACGCGGGCCGAGTGGGCTGATGACGTCAACATAAATGCCGGCCATTGCGCTCATCAGCGTTTCTGACTGCAAATCAAAATGGTCCAACTGGCGCTGCAAGCCGTTGATACGGTCTCCCAGCGTGTCCATAGCGCCTTTGGCAGCTGACAGCTTACGCTCCAGTACCATCAGGCTTAACGTGTAGCGGGTGAGTTCCGCATTTAGCCCCTGACGACTGCTGGCGTTGAGCACGCCGAGCAACGTTTCAAGGCCAAGTCGCAGGTTAGCTTCACTCCCGCCAAAAACCCCAAGCGTAGAGCTGGGGTTCATGTCGATGATACTGTTGAGCGAAACGTGTAACGCATCGGCATCACAATGCCCCTGGTGCGCCAGTTCTTGCACCAGGCGTGCCGACTGGCATATACCTGCCAGGGCGAGGGTGATGTCATAATAGTTCTTTGCCACGTTCACTGCTTCCTTGTATCAAATGTGTAAATAATTAGACCGGCAAAGGCAGGCGTTGTTCGATAATTCCGCCGCCGAGGCAGACTTCGCCATTGTAAAAGACAGCCGACTGACCCGGCGTTACCGCCGCGACAGGTTCGTCGAAAATGACTTCAATACGTTCAGCATCCAGCGCTTTAACGGTGCACGGAATGTCGGTCTGACGATAACGGGTTTTCACCGTGCAGCGCATGGTGCCGGTGAACGGTTCGCGATCGACCCAATGCAGCTGTTGCGCCACCAGCCCAACGGACATCAGACGTGGGTGTTCGTGACCCTGAGCGACAACCAGAATGTTGTTCTCAACGTCTTTATCCACCACATACCATGGATCTTCCGTCCCTTCTTTTGTACCGCCAATGCCCAGACCTTTACGTTGGCCCAGAGTGTGGTACATCAGCCCCTGGTGCTGGCCAATCTCTTCACCGTCAACGGTGATGATTTTACCTGGCTGAGCGGGCAGGTAGCGACCAAGAAATTCGCGGAACTTGCGTTCGCCGATGAAGCAGATACCGGTGGAGTCTTTTTTCTTGGCCGTAATTAGTCCGAGATCTTCGGCAATTTTACGCACCTGTGGTTTTTCCAGTTCGCCAACCGGGAACAGGCTTTGCGCGATTTGCTCATGGCCGAGCGTGTAGAGGAAATAGCTCTGGTCTTTATTGCCATCGAGCCCTCGCAGCAGGCGGCTTTTTCCGTCGACATCCGCGCGGCGTACGTAGTGACCGGTGGCGATGTAATCGGCACCTAAATCTTCTGCGGCAAACTCAAGGAAGGCTTTAAATTTGATTTCTTTATTGCACAGAATATCCGGGTTCGGCGTACGACCCGCTTTGTACTCTTCCAGGAACAGTTCAAAGACGTTGTCCCAGTATTCTGCAGCAAAGTTAACGGTATGCAGTTCAATGCCGAGTTTGTCGCAAACAGCCTGCGCATCCGCGAGGTCGGCAGCCGCTGTGCAATATTCCTCACCATCGTCCTCTTCCCAGTTCTTCATGAACAGGCCTTCTACCTGATAACCCTGTTGTTGCAACAACCAGGCTGATACGGAAGAATCGACACCGCCGGACATGCCGACGATCACTTTTTTTGGGCTTTCAGACATAGGAATACTCACGACATTGAACTTCAAGGCGGCATATTCTAGCACGCAGCCCTTTACTTGACACCCTCTGTAAACGGCCAGTTAAATTCGCCGATCGTTGCCAGCGGATAGCGCTCTCCACTCTGGTAACAGAGAATGCTCTCGGCAACCAGCGGCGAACGCAGATTTGGCGCTGAAAGAATCTCTTCTGCGCTGACCCAGCGGCAGCAATCTATATCACTGTCATGAGGTTCAGTAGCGCACATATTGGCAAGTTCGATAGAAAACAGAAAACGCAAAAAGGGCGTTTTGTCTGGCGCAATCCATTGATGCATTCGAATGAAGTGCTGCGGTTGTGCGTTGATGCCTGTCTCTTCCCATAGCTCACGAGCGGCGGCCTGCACCAGAGTTTCGTCCGCTTCCAGGTGCCCGGCCGGTTGATTCCACAAAGCTTTGCCGTTGATGGTTTCCTCAACCACTAAAAATTTATCTTCTGCATGCACAATGCAGGCGACCGTGACGTGTGGTTTGAACATACAGCTTCCTTATACAGTTGCATCCCGCCATTCGCCGTTAGCGAGATTTTCCAGTGTGTAATCGCCCATGGCATAGCGTATGAGGCGCAGCGTAGGAAACCCAACATGCGCCGTCATCCGACGTACCTGACGGTTGCGGCCTTCATATAAGGTGACTTTTAGCCAACTGGTGGGAATATTCTTCCGTTCACGAATGGGCGGGTTTCTCGGCCACAGCCAGGCAGGTTCTTCTACCATTTGAATTCCTGCGGGCAGTGTAGGGCCATCGTTGAGCGTTACGCCAGTGCGCAGGGCTTCCAGCGCTTCGGGCGTAGGTTCTCCCTCAACCTGAACATAATAAATTTTCCCCGTGCGCTTGCCGGGCTGCGTTAACCGCGCCTGTAATGCGCCATCGTTGGTCAGCACTAAAAGCCCTTCACTGTCCCGATCCAAACGACCCGCAGCATACACGCCTTGCACGGGAATAAAATCTTTTAACGTTTTGCGTCCCGCTTCGTCAGTAAATTGTGGCAAAACATCGTAGGGTTTATTGAACAAAACCACGCGTTTTGGCTGGTTTTCTTTACGCTGTTTAGTGACTTGTCGTGAGCTGAATCGCTTAACTTGGTGATTTCTAAAAGAAGTTTTTTGCATGGTATTTTCAGATTATATCAATTGCCGCATTATAGCCTAAGAACGAGTGTCTTTCATGGCGACGAACAATAGGGTAGTATTGACACGCTCATTACAAATCATTAACAAAAAATTGCTCTAACGCAGTCGTGCAGCAGGACGCCAATGCACATGCAGCGCGATGACAGACGAGCAAACCAGAAGCGCTCGAAGGAGAGGTGAATGGAAAGCAAAGTAGTTGTTCCGGCGGAAGGTAAGAAGATCACCCTGCAAAACGGCAAACTCAACGTTCCTGAAAATCCGATTATCCCGTTCATTGAAGGCGACGGTATCGGCGTTGATGTAACCCCACCGATGATCAAAGTTGTCGATGCTGCTGTCAAGAAAGCCTATAAAGGCGAGCGTAAAATCTCCTGGATGGAAATCTACACCGGCGAGAAATCCACTCAGGTTTATGGTCAGGACGTCTGGCTGCCTGCTGAAACCCTTGATCTGATTCGTGAATATCGTGTTGCCATCAAAGGCCCTCTGACCACGCCAGTTGGCGGCGGTATTCGCTCTCTGAACGTTGCTCTGCGTCAGGAACTTGACCTGTATGTCTGCCTGCGCCCGGTGCGTTATTACCAGGGTACGCCAAGCCCGGTTAAACACCCTGAACTGACCGACATGGTTATCTTCCGTGAAAACTCCGAAGATATCTATGCGGGTATCGAGTGGAAAGCAGACTCCGCAGATGCTGAGAAAGTGATTAAATTCCTGCGTGAAGAAATGGGCGTGAAGAAAATTCGCTTCCCGGAACATTGTGGTATTGGTATCAAACCGTGTTCCGAAGAAGGGACCAAGCGTCTGGTTCGTGCGGCGATCGAATATGCCATCGCGAACGATCGCGATTCTGTTACCCTGGTACATAAAGGTAACATCATGAAGTTCACTGAAGGCGCGTTCAAAGACTGGGGTTATCAGTTAGCGCGTGAAGAATTCGGTGGTGAATTGATCGATGGCGGCCCGTGGGTGAAAATCAAGAACCCGAAATCCGGCAAAGAAATCGTGGTTAAGGACGTTATCGCCGATGCGTTCCTGCAACAGATCCTGCTGCGTCCTGCTGAGTACGATGTGATTGCGTGTATGAACCTGAACGGCGACTACATCTCTGATGCGTTGGCAGCACAGGTGGGTGGTATTGGTATCGCGCCAGGCGCGAACATCGGTGACGAATGTGCGCTGTTCGAAGCGACCCATGGTACTGCACCGAAGTACGCAGGCCAGGATAAAGTGAACCCAGGTTCAATCATTCTGTCTGCTGAAATGATGCTGCGCCACATGGGTTGGACTGAAGCGGCTGACTTAATTGTTAAAGGTATGGAAGGCGCGATCAACGCTAAGACCGTAACTTATGATTTCGAACGTCTGATGGACGGCGCTAAGCTGCTGAAATGTTCAGAGTTTGGTGACGCGATCATCGAAAACATGTAATCCAGATTCTGGGTTGTGTGAGAACGGGAGCCGAGAGGTTCCCGTTTTTTATGCCTGTAACATTGTTCCCCAAAACGTTTCCCCAAAAACCAGGCGTGCTCACCCTGTTTTTACTTCGACAACAGTCCAATCCTTACCCCTGTCGTCGTGATATTTGTCTGTCATTTCTCTTGATTTATGTTCCAATAATTTCTGGATATCAATCCCTTGTGCTTTATATCTTCTTTCTGCAAGTGATTGTTGCTCGTGGTTCGTAGTATATTGAAAGTATTCTTGGTTATTCGGTGCTCTGTATGTCCTATTCCATCGGTGAATTTGCGCGGCTTTGTGGAATAACCGCCACAACGCTGCGCGCCTGGCAACGTCGTTATGGACTTCTCAAACCACAGCGTACGGATGGTGGGCACCGGTTGTATAGCGATGACGATATCCAACAGGCGCTTAAAATTCTCGATTGGGTGAAAAAAGGCGTACCGATAAGCCAGGTTAAACCGTTGCTGTCCCGCCCTGGTGCCCGGCGAACGAATAACTGGTTCGTTCTGCAAGAGAGTATGCTGCAGCGCCTGAACGAAGGGAAAATAGAATCTCTGCGCCAGCTTATTTATGATGCCGGCCGCGAATATCCCCGCCCTGAACTGGTGAGCGAGGTGCTGCGTCCTCTGCGAAGCCAGGTATCAGCTAACGTGCCGGCTATCATGACGCTGCGTGAAATCCTTGATGGTATTATTATTTCTTACACCTCGTTTTGCCTGGAAGGGGATAAGCGTGCGCCGGGCGATAACTACCTGATTACAGGCTGGCATCTTACCGACCCCTGCGAGATCTGGCTTGAAGCGCTTGGTCGCACTGGACAGGGACATCGCATTGATGTGCTTCCTGTACCGCCCGCGATGCTTGCGCCTGAAATTTTCCCCGATCGCAGATGGCTGTTGGTGACGTCCGGCAAGCTCACCGTAGCGCGCAAAAAACAGATAGACCTCTGGCAACAGCAGGTCAACTCCCTCGAAGTGATCCCGCTTTAATCCTCTGTCATTACCTTTCTTGTGTGTTGATTGGCCACTACCTTAGTGGCTTTCGAATAAATTCTCTCAAAAATACTAAATTTTAATTTGTTGAATTAAATGAATTTATAATTATTTTTTAGTATAAACTTGGACAAATTAAAGTATTTGTGTAAGTTTTAATTATACCGCCTACGTAATGTGGTTCACACAAGGGTAAGAGCTATGCGCGCACCGCCATCCGTTATCGACAGGTTTGTGGATTACTACGCCAGTTTGGATCGCCAGCCCGTCCCCGCGCTTGCCGGGTTGTACGACGTGCACGCGGTACTTGTCGATCCCTTCGGGGAACATAACGGGCTGTTTGCCATTCAGCGCTATTTCTCGCATCTCCTGGCGAATGTGAATGCCTGCCGTTTTGCCATTGACCCTCCACTGTGTGAGACCGGGCGGTTTGCCGTGACGTGGACAATGTACTGGTCGCATCCGCGTATTGCTGGCGGAGAAATACGATCTTTGCCGGGATGTTCAATGGTCGAGACACATGGCGAGAAGATTTTTCGCCAGCGTGATTATTACGATGCCGGTGAGATGCTCTATGAGCATCTGCCGCTGTTGGGTTGGGCCGTTCGCCACGTTAAAAGGAGGGTGCGCGCATGATGACTGTCCTCATTACTGGCGCAAGTTCTGGGATTGGCGCCGGGCTTGCAAAATCATGGGCCGATGACGGCTGTCACGTGATTGCCTGTGGCCGCAATCCCGAAAGGCTGGAACAACTGCGCCAATCCCACGCCAACATCACAGTACGGCTGTTCGATATGACAGACAGGGACGCCTGTCGCCAGGCGTTGGCGGACTGCAAACCCGAACTGGTTATTCTCTGTGCCGGAACTTGCGAATATCTCGACCACGGCTGGATAGATGCAGGGAAGGTTGAACGGGTGATGGCGGCGAATTATCAGGGCCCCATCAACTGCCTGGCAGCGCTTCAGCCGCAGTTAACTTCCGGTAACCGCGTGGTGCTGGTCAGTTCGATGGCGCACTGGCTGCCGTTCCCACGGGCGGAAGCCTATGGTGCGTCTAAAGCCGCGCTAACCTGGTTTGCCAATAGTTTGCGTCTGGACTGGGAGCCAAAAGGTATTGCCGTGACCGTCGTTTCGCCAGGATTTGTTGATACCCCGCTTACCCGTAAAAACGATTTTCCTATGCCCGGGCAGGTGAGTGTAGAGCAGGCGGTGAAGGCTATTCGCCGTGGCCTGGCGAAAGGAAAAAATAGTATTGCCTTCCCGACAGGTTTTGGCGTGTTGCTGCGTCTGTTGGCCGGGCTGCCTGAGAGTCTCCAGCGCGCGTTGCTGCGCAGGATGGTGCGTTCATGAAAATTGCTATCATTGGCAGTGGTATTGCCGGATTAACCTGCGCCTGGCGTCTGGCCGGACATCATCAGGTGACGCTTTTTGAAGCGGCGTCGACCCCGGGCGGCCATACTGCGACGGTAGATATTGCGACTCCACAGGGGAATTTCGCGATTGATAGCGGCTTTATCGTCTACAACGACCGAACTTATCCGCGTTTTATGGGCTTGCTGAGTGAACTCGGTATTCAGGGGCAAAAAACGCAGATGAGTTTTTCGGTGCACAATACGCAAAGCGGTATGGAGTACAGCGGTCATACGCTGACTTCCTTGTTCGCCCAACGTCAGAACCTGCTCAAACCCGCATTTTGGGGAATGCTGAAAGAGATTGTCCGTTTTAATCGTCTGGCTAAACGGGCATTGAATGATGTCGATGCAAACGCCACGCTACAGACCTTCCTCGACCAGCACCATTTCAGTACGTTCTTTGCGCGTCATTATATTCTGCCGATGGGCGCAGCCATCTGGTCATCTTCGCTACAGGAGATGCGCCGTTTTCCGTTGCCGCTGTTCTTACACTTCTTTGAACACCACGGCCTGCTGGATATCTGGCATCGTCCGCAGTGGTACGTGGTGCCAGGCGGATCGCGCGAGTACATTCGCGTTATGCTGGCGAAGCTGGGTGAGCGTCTGGCATTGCACCTCAATGCGCCTGTTCAGCAGGTTATTCGTCACGACAGCGGCGTCAAAATCCAGTTGGCAGGATCAGTACAGACGTTTGATCAGGTGATCTTCGCTTGTCATTCTTCGCAGGCTCTGGTCGTGCTTGGTGATGCCACCCCCGCAGAACTCGACGTGCTGGGCGCAATTAGCTGGCAGCGTAACGAGGTCGTATTGCATAGCGATCGCCGCTGGTTACCGGTACGCGAACGCGCGTGGGCAAGCTGGAATTACCGCTTGAGTGGGCAAGATCGCGCCAGCGCCTGCGTCACCTATAACATGAATATTCTCCAGGGATTACCCGAAGGAAGCCCGCTATTCTGCGTGACCCTCAACCCGGACACCCCTATTGACGAGCGATTCGTCTGGCGACGCTTTGTCTACGAGCACCCATTGTTTAATCCCGACAGCTGGCGCGCGCAGGCGCGCCGCACTGAGATCAACGGCCTGCGTCGGACCTGGTTCTGCGGGGCTTATTGGTACAACGGCTTTCATGAGGATGGCGTGCGCAGCGCGCTCGATGTAGTACACGGCATTGCCGCAGGAGAGGGGGGCTAAGATGAACAGCTGCCTGTACCAGGGTGTTTTGCGCCATCGCCGCCTCCAGCCAGCAACACACCAGTTTAGTTATCAGGTGTTTATGGCGTGGCTCGATTTAGATGAACTCGCACAGCTTCCGGGCGTGGGCGTGAAACGTAATCGCTTCGCCGCGACCGCTTTTCATGATGCGGATTACCCGCTGGGAACACCGTTAAGAGAGAGCGTGTTGAATAAGCTTGCCTGCCTGACGGGCGAACATCCCGGGGGGCGTGTAATGCTTCTGACACAGCTGCGCTATTTCGGTTTTCATTTTAACCCGGTCAATTTTTACTACTGCTATGACCGTTCACAGCGTCTGCGCTGGGTACTGGCGGAAGTCCGCAATACGCCATGGAATGAGCGACATTACTACGCTGTAGATGCACAGGAAAAGCGTCCGTTGGAAAAAGCGTTCCATGTATCGCCGTTTAACCCGATGGATATGGTCTATCACTGGCGATTTAACCCGCCGGGTAAAACGCTGCATATGCATATCGAAAACCACCAGGCAGAGAAGATTTTTGATGCCAGCCTGATGCTCAAACGCGAGCCGTTGACGCAGGCGAGTTTACGCACGTTTCTGCTACGACTGCCGTTAATGACGCTGAAAACGGTGTTCGCGATTTACTGGCAGGCGTTACGACTGTGGCTCAAGCGAGTCCCTCTCTACAACCATCCCGTCAGCAGGAGTGAACGATCATGACCGATCCCGTCTTTGCGCTTGAACCTGATGTTCCGCGCAACCTGCGTGTGGCGCGTTGGCTTCTTTTCCGCATGCTGAGCGGCCTTCGTCAGGGTTCAGTCACGGTGCGGGAAGGGGAGCAGACCTTACACTTTGGTGATGTTTCAGCTGAGTTACGCGCTGAAGTACATATTCTCTCGCCCAGGGTGTACTGGCGGGTGCTGAAAGGCGGAAGTCTTGCGGCGGCTGAGGCCTGGATGGACGGAGAGTGGGAAACGCAACAGCTCACGCCGTTACTGCAAATATTTGCGCTTAACAGCACCCTACTGGGACGCCTGGAAAGCGGTTTTCGCCTGCTTGGCCGACCCGCCGAGCGTTTGCGTCACTGGACGCGTCGCAACCATCGGCAACAAGCAAGAGAAAACATTGCCGCGCATTACGATCTCGGCAATGCATTTTACGCGCACTTTCTTGATGAGGATTTACTCTATTCCAGCGCCTTATTCACCCGCCCCGAGCAGTCTTTAGCGCAGGCTCAGCAGGCCAAAATGGCGCGGCTTTGCGAGCAACTGGCACTGACCGCGAATGACCACCTGCTGGAGATTGGTACTGGTTGGGGGGCGATGGCGGAATACGCCGCCCGCCATTACGGTTGCCGTGTAACCACCACAACCCTGTCTCAGGAACAGTTTGCCTGGGCGAAAGCGCGGATTGCCCGCGCAGGTTTACAGGAGAGAGTCAACGTCCTGCTGTGCGACTACCGCGACCTGACCGGGGAATTCGACAAACTGGTGTCGGTTGAAATGATCGAAGCGGTTGGTCAGCGTTATCTGCCGACGTTTTTCCGTACCTGCCAGGCGCGACTGCGTCGTGGGGGAAAACTGGCGATTCAGGCCATTACCATTCAGGATCAGCGCTATCACGAATACAGCAAAGGCGTTGATTTTATTCAGCGCTATATCTTTCCAGGGGGCTTTTTACCCAGTATCACCGCGATGAGCGGCCTGATGACAAAGCATACTGACTTTGTGGTTCGTAATCTGTTCGATATGGGGCCCGACTACGCCCGGACGCTTGCGCACTGGCGACAAGGATTTGTTCACGCCTGGCATGACATTGAAAAACTGGGATTTGATGAGCGTTTTCGCCGTATGTGGCTGTACTACTTCGGCTACTGCGAAGCCGGTTTTAACGCCCGCACGATCAGCGTGGTGCAACTGTCGGCGGAACGTCCATGAACCGCCATTTACAGGTCTTTTTCCTGGCTGTCGGGTTCGATCTGTACTGGCTCATGGTGGTGTTATTTCGTGAGCGCGGCCTGGCGTTATGGCTTGGGCTGGCTATTCTGGCCTGCTTCTTGCTGCCGTCTGCGCAACGTCTGTACGCGTTAATGCTGGCAGCGGTGGGTAGTGGTCTGGATGCGCTGTGGGCGTTGACGGGGTTGATTAATTTTCACGGCGAAGCATTGTTGCCGTTATGGATGGTTGCGCTTTGGCTCATGTTCGCTGTCCTGTGGACGCACCTTACCTGCTCGACTACCTTGCCGGGATGGCTGCTGGCCATAATGGCCACCGGTGGTGGGCCGATCGCCTATGTGATAGGAGAGCGTTTGGGGGCCATTACTTTTCTGGAACCAACATTTATTGTTGTTGGCTTAATGGCGACGGGCTGGCTGGTGTTGATGCTGTTTTTTCATATTTTCATGGGGAAACACTAATGAAACCTGCCTTATTGATACTGCTGGGCGTCATGGCGACGGCGCCTTTTGCCAGTGCCGCTGACTGGTTAAGCTGGCGGAAAGTCGGCGATGCGACGCTCTCCTGGGGACCATTCACGATCTATACCTCACAACTGCGCACGCCGAATGGGCGCTATCGCGGGCTGAAAGAGGATCAAGCACTGATTATCACCTATCAGCGCAATATTGAACGGCAAGAACTGGTTAATGCCACCCGCGATCAGTGGCGAGCGCAGGGTATTCTCGGGCGGGAAGCGCAGAGTGAGTCCTGGCTTCGCATGTTGAGTGAGATATGGCCAGACGTCGCGCCAGGTACGCAACTGGCTTTTGTTTTGCAAGATAAGCAGGGGAAGTTTTGGTATCGCGCTTCAGCGGCTCAAAGGCACTTTATCCCGCTTGGCCCACCGCAGTCGGCGGCGTTCAGCGAAAACTTTCTCTCTGTCTGGCTGGGTTCCCGCACGCAATATCCTGAGCTGCGTCAGCAGCTTACTGGAGGTAAAAAATGAAACGTTTATTGGCCCTGAGCCTGCCCTTGCTGATGCAGGTGGCTGGTTGTAGCGCTGAAATTGCCGACTATCGGCAACAGCAGCCGACGCTGGATATCTTTCAGTATTTTCAGGGAGAAACGCAAGCATGGGGGATGATTCAGGACCGCAGCGGTAAACAGCTTCGTCGCTTCCATGTCGATATTAACGGCGATGTGGTGGGAGACACATTGACCCTCAATGAACGCTTTGTGTACGACGATGGAGAGAAACAGCAGCGGGTGTGGCATATCCGTAAAGTTAGCGCCGATCGTTACGAAGGTACTGCCGGTGACATTGAAGGCGTGGCGAAGGGGCAAGCAGCGGGCAACGCGTTCAACTGGCATTACAGCATGAATGTGAAAGCCAGAGGCAGAACCTGGTTGCTGAATTTTGACGACTGGATGTACATGCAGGATGCTAACCATCTGTTTAATAAAACGGAGATGAAGAAATTTGGCCTCACCGTCGGTACGGTGACGCTTTTCTTCTCCCGTAAAACGCGATAGTGAGGAAGAGGTCATGAAAATGCAACCCATCGTTGGGATCAGCGGCTGTTTAACGGGATCTGCCGTCCGCTTTGACGGCGGGCATAAACGGGTAGAATTTGCGATGGAGAAACTAGCCCAGTGGGTGACTTTCCAGCCTGTTTGCCCGGAGATGGCGATAGGTTTGTCTGTCCCTCGGCCAGCGCTGCGCCTGGTGCAAACGACTGTCGGGGATATTCGCATGCGTTTTAGTCACGCACCTCACGAAGACGTGACCGACGAAATGGCTGACTTCTGCCAGCGGTATCTGGCAGGGCTGGACACACTGTCCGGTTTTATCGTCTGTGCAAAATCCCCCAGTTGTGGCATGGAACGTGTGCGCTTATATGACGATAAAGGCAATCGCGGGCGTAAAGACGGGGTGGGACTGTTTACCGCCGCGCTGATGGAGAAATATCCGTGGCTACCGGTAGAAGAAGACGGGAGGTTGCACGATCCGGTCCTGCGCGAAAACTTCGTCGAAAGGGTTTTCGCCCTACATGAGCTCAATATGCTGCGCAAAAATGGCCTGACGCGGCGGGCTCTACTGGATTTTCATAGCCGTTATAAATTGCAATTGCTGGCTCACCATCAGGCCGGATATAGGCAAATTGGCCCATTTGTCGCATCACTGCATGAATGGGAGGATCTGGAGGCTTTCTTTGCGGTCTACCGGGATAATTTAATGACAATTCTGAAGAAACCCGCCTCACGTAAAAACCACACAAACGTGCTTATGCACATTCAGGGGTACTTCCGTAATCAGTTAACAATGCGTCAGCGCGGCGAGTTGCGCGAGGTGATCCTTCATTACCGCGCAGGACTACTGCCCATCCTGGCCCCGATGACGTTGCTGAAACATTATCTGGCGGAATACCCGGACGATTATCTGCTGACGCAGAATTACTTTGATCCCTACCCGCAAGAATTAGCATTGCGACTGACTGTTAATTGATCATGACTGAGAAACAGAACCGAGCAGAGTGATAATTTATGTCGTGTTCGAATCTTTAATTACCGCTCTTCGCTCATAGTAGACATCAGCTTTACCTTTATCGGTATTGTGTATGTCTACAATTTAATCTTATTTCCCGATAAGTGTTACTTTTAACCTTCGTGAAAAAGAAACAAAATCATTCCTGCCATATAATTTAAACAAATTGAACCATCGGTTCTTACCGAGATGATTTAGTTTGATTAATTGAGGTTTATAATGGTAGCACATTATAAAAATACCCTGATCATCATCCACAATATTGTTTTTAAGCGTTGTCATTTGGCACTGACAAACCAATTCATAAAATTCTTTCCATTTATTTTGTGTTGCAATAATTGCACCGCCAATAATATAAGAGCGATTATTAATCATGTGATCGAAAACCTGATGAAGCGTTTTGACAGTTAAACCTTTTTTTACTGTGAATAAGTTAACTTTGTTGACGTCAAAACGATAATCCCAGCGAGATAATCCATCTATTACTTTCGCATTACGACAGTAACCAAAATCAATCCATGCAACCATGTTATTATTTACAAGGTTTAACTCTATTGCCTTATTTACAAAGTATGTCTTCAGGTTGCAAACTAGTACGTAGTCTGAGGACCAGTATTCAGGGTTTATTAGTTGGCGAGTTTCAAGCTTATTTCTAAACTCATCATTTCTCTGGATCTGAGAAATCCTGTTTTTAATGTGTTGGAATTTTTTATTAATATCTAAGGGGATTACAACAGTACGTTTACCATTTCTAATTTTTTCTATTTTTGGTTTAAGATCGCAGGATGTAAATATAACCATGTCATTATCTAACTCAGACAGGTTTTTAAAATAATTGATGTAGGTATCAGATGTTCTCTCTAGATGAGGAGAGAAACCTTTATCACTCGTCCAGTTTCCTCGTCCTATATCGAAAAATGCTGTAACGATGGTAATAGATGAATTCATTTCTATGTAGTCCGTTTTTCAATCCAATAACCATTTGATTATGGGAAATATATTTTTGATATCTGTAATAATACGGTATTCTAACAGTATCAATATGAAGCAGGAAGCATAATGTGCTATGTAAAATGATAAATAATTGTTACCAACCGCGCAGATTGTACTTCTCCGGCAGTGAATTAAGGCGTTTAATCTGAAAGCAGCCACATATCGGCTTCTTCAAACATTTCCTGAACAGTGCGACTAATCTGTTCTTTCTCGTGCTTACTGGCGTCAGTGTTGATCGCTGGTAGAGTCAGCATCGGTTTAACCCGGACATCAGCATCTGGAAAGATTCGCTGTACTCTCTTTCTCAATTCGCCCAGAATGATCTCTTTTGCGCCTGGCAGACCATCAAAATTCCTTTTGTCATAAACGAGTTCCACGAACATTGTTACTTGCCTTTATCTGTATAAACATACAGTGCTTATACTGTGTTTTTATCTGATATACAAGGGGCGACGTCAATACGAATTGACGTCGCCTGGTGATGATAATGTAATGAGGAGAGAGAAAGAAACATAAGCATTATGATGACTCATAAATAAACTAATGCTTTCTTGGTGTTTTAGTGCCTATGTTTCTAAGATTATCATTTCAGGTGTTTATGCTCAGGCATCATTCGCAACAGGGTATTGTCCTTCTGTATGGCGTGGTGAAATAATGCCGCGCCAGCATGGGCTGCAATCAGGAAATACCCTATATTTGCCAAAGTTTCATGAATAGTTTTTACGACGGTCTTTATTTCCCCGTTGCTATGAAAGAAAGCGGGAATGTTTAGCCCTAAAAAATACCAACTCTTTCCGCCGTAAGCCATCGTCAAGATACCTAATAACGGTAGCGCCAGAAAAGAGACATAGAGCATGATATGCATTAATTTGGCTGATATCCTCTGCCACTGGGGGGGCGTGGGTACGATCGCTGGATCGTCATACTTATGTTTGAGAATTAAACGTATTATCATTAAACACCAGACAAATACCCCTGCATTATAGTGTGTTTCTTTCATCAACAGATAGAGGGTACTGCCTTTGGGAAACCAACCGCGAAATTCCATTGCGGCATAGGTTATCGCGATTAACACCAGAGTTAACCAGTGCAAGCGAATCTGAAGTCTTGAGAATCTGTTCATTTTTTTTCCTCGAATGATACGCCACCACAACCGTATCGTATTAAGCTTAACAAATCCTTATTTTCATTAAGAGATTAGGGTTTTGTTATGTCTGCTTCGGGTAACACGATCGGATAGTTGATTGGTGTTCACTGCGAGTTTGTCAGGATTCAATTTTTCGACGAGATTTTGTACGGGAAAACGTGTAGAGCATTGGCTGCTAATGGGTAAACGCCGAGGCTTTCAGTTCTGGCTTTGATTTCCTCAAAAGGAAGTGAAGGAGACGGTTCCCGTCCTCCCCAAAGATTGATCCCTTCAGGAATGTCGTCTCTGCCGTATTCCTCGGCTATCTCAATCGTTTTGCCATTATTAAGTTCGATGACGACGCTTTTTCCATCGACAGGGATCAGATTTCCGCCATCGTCAGTAATAAAAATTTTCATTGGCTCACCTCCTCGTTATGCCTACATATGATAGCAAATTAAATGTGGTGCAATAATGGTATTGCACTGAAAATGTTCAATGATTATTTAGTATTAATCAATACGTTATGATGTGATTTAAAAAATGTGATTGGTTCCATGGCGATTTATGTTGCTGTCTACCATGCTCTGTAGAGACAAACTTGACCCAGTCAACGTTCGTTTTACGTGTTCATTTTTCGCCACAGGATATAAGAATGCGCAAAGCACTGTTACCGATATTTGCTGCGATATGTCTGTTCGTAATCGGCGTTTTTATTCTCAATATGCAACTTTGGTATTCCTCATCGATGGAAGCTTTGGGGGGCGCTAGATATGCTGCGAAAAATATGGACAACATACTTAATGAAGCTTTCCAGGCAACGCGCACAGCTAAGCGCATCGCTGAGAAGAAATGCGATCTGGAGAGCCAATATCAGCTCGGAACTGAAGCCGCGCTTCGGCCTCATCTACGAACGTTGATTATTATTCGGCAAGGGAAGGTTTGGTGCACCTCACTCCCTGGTAATCGGATCCTGCTGAAGCAAATACCCGTCATACCTGATACAAACTTGCTGCTGGCCCCTGCGCAAAATACGGTGAATGAGATACCTGTTCTGCTTTACCAAACTCATTTTCAAACAAGTAGTATCATTATCACAATAAGTGGAGTGCATATCCGGGGCGCATTGAATGTCCCAATAAAAGGGCTGTCCTATTCGTTGCGGGTGGGCGACAAAGTACTTGGTTCATCGGCGGAAGTGAAAGTCATCAAGGCGAACACGCCGCAGTCTGGTCAGGTGGATTCTGCAAAGTATCCCTTCAGCATTATTTTCGATCAGCCTCCATTATTTAGCTTAAAAAGGCTTGTCACTAATGGTCTGGGAATACTGATTTTCATCCTGCTGATCTCGGCAGCTGTAGCGTATGCTATCGATAAATATTTGAATAAGAACGATACTCCTGAAGAAACGTTGCGCCGAGCGATAGATAAAGGGGAGATAGTGCCTTTTTATCAACCAATCGTAAATGGTCGCGATGGAACGTTACGCGGTGTCGAGGTGCTGGCAAGATGGAAGCACCCAAGGGCTGGATATATCTCTCCTGCCTCTTTTATTCCGGTTGCCGAAAAATCAGGTCTGATAGTACCGCTTACTCAAAACTTGATGAAGCAGGTCTCTGCGAATATGAACTCCATCGCCAGCAAATTACCATCCGGTTTCCATGTCGGAATTAACTTCAGCGCATCTCATATTACTTCCCCTACGTTTGTGGAGGAGTGCCTGCGCTACAGAGGTAGTTTCAGTCGTGATGATCTAAATTTGGTGATCGAAGTGACTGAACGAGAACCATTGCATGTGGATGATGATCTTGTGCAGAGGCTTAATACGCTACATGAAAATGGTTTTGTCATTGCGTTAGATGATTTTGGTACAGGTTATTCTGGACTTTCTTACTTGCATGATCTGCACATTGATTATATCAAGATCGATCAGAGTTTTGTGGGACGGGTAAATGACCTTCCTGACTCAACCCGAATTTTAGATTGTGTACTCGATCTGGCGCGTAAGCTGTCTTTAAGCATTGTTGCAGAAGGAGTAGAAACGAAAGCGCAGCTTGATTATCTTAACAAAAACAACATTGTTTTTCTGCAAGGATACTACTTTTATAAACCGGTCACTTTTACTGAGTTTATCCTTATTCTGCTTTCAAAACCCAAAGTGAAGGTTTTTGTCGAATAAAACGGGAGAAATCTTGTTGATAAAGGTGAGAATGGGGGAGAATCGGCCGTAGAAATCCTGTGTTTTTCTTTATCGTGAGATAAATCTCAGATCGCGCTATTCAAAAAACATATCCTTAGTCATGTGGTGGTTATTTGCATTTTTACATACAGCAAACGGATAACAGCATGACAGATATAGCATTTACCAGGGCACGCGATTCAAATCGTGGAGTGAAAGCAGTACATAAGAAAATGGTGGATGTGCGCAGTAACGGTAAGTACACAAACCGCGACCAACTAGCAATCGCCGCTGTTCTGTTTTTAGGCGGTATCGCCGGAGCTATTGTTTTGGCAATGTACTTAATGATGCAGGAGGGCGTTTTTCTGTACTGATTGTTTAATTTTTCTTATGTTTTATTACGGCGTGTATTGAGTCGCTACTACCATCTCTCAGTAATGTTCAATATTATTAACCATCAATTAAGTTAAGCAGGTATTCCTGAAAATACCTGCTTAAAATATCACTTAGAACAATACACTCTGGCTTCACGAGGGGTATAGATGCCAATCGTGATGATGCGCAAGAAAACATCCATACCCGACTCCTGAACTTCAGTGCGAACAACCTTATCTGCACCGCCGCAAACAGAAGCTGCATCGATGGTTTGTGACTGGCCAATACCATTAATAAAAAAATTCTGTCTGGTTTCCTGTGTGGGTTTTTCTGCAATACCGTTGTTAATTTTAAAGGTTTGCTGAGCGCAACCGGATAAAGCTGTTGCAGCAATAATTGCAAGCATTAACTTTTTCATTTTTACCATTCTCAAGTGTTGGATAGTGAGAAAATGATCTTCTTTAATGTCGCTGGTACATATCCGACCAGCGTTTATGCATGACAGTATTGTTCTGGCTGTTTATCTATTATTTAGTTAGATAAATAATAGATAAGTTTTTTGTTTATGCTTTGTAGGTCATTGTTGATAACTTACGGTATCAACTCACATTTTATTAATATCAACATTAAGCACGCACAAAAATAGGGGTGTGTTAATGTTGTTTAGACGGGAATATCGAATTCATATACGCGAGGATGATATCAGTTTCATATTGGAACAGGACTATCAGAGATAGTCCTGCCAATAAAACATTTTAAAATTAGAACTGATAGTTTAACGAAACCCAGTAGTTACGACCCGGATTTACGTAGCCGGTAGTGGATTGTGCAGTCTGATAGTAGTCACCTGCGTAGGTGCTATTGCGACCAACCTGATACAGTTTAACTTCGCTGAAGTCTTTATCCAGTACGTTATTGACTGCCGTATTCAGCGTCAGGTCTTTGGTCAGCTTATAAGACATTCCCATATCGAGAACGGTCCAGGCTTTTAAATTCGCGCCTTTGTCGTCATACACCGCCTTTTGTACCGCGCTGAGGTTCTCGTAATTTTCGGTAAAGCGTGGCGCCTTACCGCGATAACGGGCGCTCAACCAGGCGTTCATATCTTCTGTAGCCTGCCAGTTCAGGCGGGCGTTAGCCATATGTTTGGGGGTATAGCTCAACGGTGCGCCTTTATTATCACCATCTTTTTGCTTGCTCTGTGTGTAGGTGTAGTTAAGAGATAAACTCAGTACGTCCGACCAGAGAGGGAAGGTGCTGGCGAATTCAATACCATCGGTCCTTGCCTTACCGCTATTGGTATAGCTGTTGGTATTATCATCGATAGAATACGAGACAATTTTATTTTTATATTCGGTATAGAAGCCGGTAACGTTGGCGTTCAGTCCGGCCTCGTTTTCATAATATAGCCCGGTTTCGTAGCTGATACTTTCTTCCGGCTTGAGGTCAGGGTTACCGACAGTATTAACGGTTCCTTGCGCAGTTACGCCGCTAATGCCGTTATGCAACTGGCTGAGTGAGGGCGCTTTATAACCTGTAGTAACACCGCCTTTGAGCGTCCACTCATCGGAGACATCCCAAACCATATAGGCGCGAGGACTCAGGTGGCCGCCAAAGACATCATTATGTTCATAACGGGTACCTGCGGTTAACGCCAGTGAGTCTAGAATATGCCATTCATCTTCCGCATAGGCAGCCCACGTTTTTTGGTGGAACGTCTCGCCGGTATTGGCCAGTACGACACCGTCTTTCATTCGCGCATCCCAGTATTCCCCACCAAGGGTTAACAGGTGTGAGTCACCTAATGGCGTCAGCAGCACCGAGTCCAGAATGACGTTAGTGTTCTTGAGTTCTCGCGCATCACCGGCACGGCCCGCGTTTTCCGGCGTGAGCGCGGAGGAGACCAGTTGTCGGCCTTTGTTCTCGGTTTCATTCCAGCCGAGGGAAGATTTCCAGGTGCCGAACGTTAAAGCGGTATCGTGGCCGAGAGTCACTTTGTTGCGCTCATAGCGCAGCGTTTTATCATAACCTCCCGTCAGGTTGCCCAACTGTCCATCGTCATTGTCATAGCGCTGTCTGGCAGAGTCGAGATCTAACCACAACGTGTTGTTCTCATTGGTTTTCCAGTCCAGGCGCGTGCCGATATTATAGTTCTCAGATTCAGTTGGATAGGGTACGCGAGTAGAGGCGGTATCGCTCAAAGAGGTGACACTTGAGCCCTGGCGCTGCGTTGTGCTCCCGCGAACCTGCATATCCAGCACGCCTGCGATTAACGGACCGCTGGACCAAAAGTTGGCCACCGTACTGTTACCCCATTTATTACTCTCTTGCAGGTTAACGCCGGTATTGATGGAGGTGCTCCATTTATCGGTACTTTTTTTGGTAATGATGTTCACCACGCCACCGATTGCGTCGGAGCCATACAGCGTCGACATTGGGCCGCGGATCACTTCGATATGATCGATTGCCGCCAGCGGGGGCATAAAGCTGGTATTCATGGCAGAGAAGCCGTTTGGCGTTACATCGCTGCTGCCGTTTTGACGAATACCGTCAATCAGTATCAGGGTATAGCTCGCAGGCATGCCACGGATGCTGATCTCCAGACCACCGGTTTTACCGGTGCTGCTTTCGACATCCACGCCCTCTACTGAACGCAGGGCTTCACCTAAATCATTATATTTATTGGTTTGTAACTCTTGCTGCGAAATCACGGAAACACTGGCTGCTGCATTGGTAATTTTCTTTTCGTAACCGGAGGCGGTGACTACCATGACATCTTCGGCAAAAACCAGGGGGCTGGTAAAACCCATACAGGACAGAACGACAGAGGCAATCGGTTTTAAACGCATAGTCAAACTTCCTTTGTTAAAATTCAAAGGCAGTAAGATAATTGATGAAAATGATAATACAAATAATTATCATTATGGATTTACATAACTTGTCATTTCTGGTGTTTTTCTTGAATAAATATACATAAATTGTCATTGATTTAGCGTAAGGGAATGGTGGTTAAGACAATAGTCTTAATGGTAATTATTAGAATTGAATTAATATGTTATTGAATGAATGGTTGAATTTTAAACAATTTCTGGGGTTCACATCGTACTCATAACGGAGTATCAGAAAAAAGTATGATAATTTTAGAAAATCGTCATACTTTTCTGCGCCGCATCATTTTTTTCGCCAATTCTCTTCGCCATAATCCCTTTCCCAGGAGACTGCTTAACGACGATGCATCGTTAAGCGGCATAAACATAACGCAAATCTGGATAAAATAATGATCAAAGGCAAGCTGGCACTCCTGACGTGTGCATTAACTCTCGCATTAACCTCACCACTCCTCGCCGCGCAGAATGCGGGCGCAGGTCAGACGTTAAAACTGGCGATTGGACCGGAGCCAACGGAAGGGTTTGACCCAATGTTGGGCTGGAGTCATGGCAGCTATTTGCTTTTGCATGCGCCGTTATTAAAACAAAATGCAGATATGAGCTGGGGAAACCTGCTGACGGAGAAGGTGGTGACCAGTGCTGACGGCAAAACCTGGACGCTGACGTTAAAACCTGACCTTAAATTTTCTGATGGGTCGCCGCTAACCGCTGAAGATGTTGTGTTCACTTATAACAAAGCAGCAAAAAGTGGTGGAAAAATTGACATGGGGAACTTCGCTCATGCCAGTTTGAAAGATAACCGCACGGTCGAAGTGACGCTGAGCAGCCCGCAGAGCACCTTTGTGAATGTGCTGGGATCTTTAGGGATTGTTCCGGCAAAGCTTTATAACGAAAAAACATTCGCCAAACATCCGATTGGCGCAGGTCCTTATCGGTTGGTGAGTTTCCAGCCTGGGCAGCAGCTGATTGTGGAGGCTAATCCCTGGTATGCCGGTAAGAAAAATGATTTCAGTAAGCTGGTGTTTGTTTTCCTTGATGAAGATAACGCTTATGCCGCAGCACGCAGTGGGCAACTGGGATTAGTACGTATTGCGCCTTCGATGGCGGTTGCCCCTCAGCAGCAGAATTTGAAACTGTGGGTGCGTGACAGCGTGGAGAATCGGGGCATTGTGTTCCCGATGATTCCTGCAGGTAAAAAAGACGCCAATGGTTATCCGATTGGTAACGATATTACAGCCGATGTCGCGATCAGACGCGCCATCAATTACGCCATTGATCGTAAGCAGCTCGCCGATCAGGTTATGGAAGGTCATGCGATCCCCGCCTATAGCGCGGTTCAGGGCCTGCCATGGCAGGGGCAGTCAGTCGCGTTCAAAGATGGCGACAGCGAAAAAGCACGGACGATTCTGGAAGACGCCGGCTGGAAAGTGGGTAAAGACGGTGTACGAGTGAAAGATGGCAAAGAGGCGCGCCTGACTTTATGGTATGCCAGCGGTGACAGTACGCGTCGGGATTTAGCCGAAGCCGTACGTGCGATGCTGGAGCCTGTGGGTATCCAGGTATCATTGCAATCCGGAAGCTGGGAAACCGTTGAGCGTCATATGCATGCCAACCCGACGCTGTTTGGCTGGGGAAGCCTGGATCCCATGGAGCTGTTCCATCATTACAGCAATCAGGCTGCGGGCGTGGAGTATTATAACCCCGGTTACTACAGTAATTCTGTCGTTGAAGAGCATCTCAAACAGGCTATTGATGCACCGGACTGGCAAAAAGCGCTGCCTTTCTGGCAACAGGTTGAGTGGGATGGCAAGCAAGGCGCTGGTGTACAGGGCGATGCCGCATGGGCATGGTTATTGAATATTCAGCACACTTACCTGGCAAATCCATGTATTGACTTAGGCAAAGGCGCACCGGAAATTCACGGGAGCTGGTCACTGCTCAATAATCTGGATGAATGGACCTGGACCTGCCGTTGATGAAGTCTGTAGTAGGCCATTTTCTCCGGCTGATGGTGTTATTAGTGCTGGTTGCGGCTGGCACTTTTGTGCTGCTCAGCTTTTCTCCGGTCGATCCGATTCGTGCTTATATTGGCAACGATCTCCTGCACGTGCCACCGGAACAATATGCACGTATCGCCGCTCGCTGGGGATTGGATCAGCCGCTGTGGGAGCGTTTTGGTAACTGGTTTATACGGGTATTGCAGGGCGATCTCGGCTACTCGATGTTGTTTAATGCGCCGGTTGCCAGCGTGATCAAGGAGCGCTTTGCTACCTCGTTTGCGCTGCTTAGCGGCGCATGGCTGCTCTCCGGTATAGTGGGGACGGCAATGGGATTTGTCGCCGGACGCTACCTGAATCGCTGGCCGGATAAAGCAATTTGTCGCCTCAGCTATCTGCTTTCCTCGTTACCGACCTTCTGGATTGGCATGCTGCTGCTGGCGTTATTTGCCGTTCGTTGGCCGGTATTCCCGGTCTGCTGTGCGTGGGAGCCGGGCAACAACAGCGATATGGCGACACTAACCGAGCGTCTGCGCCATCTGGTGCTTCCCGTTTGCGCGCTAAGTTTACTGGGGCTGGGGCAGATTACGCTTCATACGCGGGAAAGTATCGCCAGCGTAATGAAGAGCGAATTTGTCCGTTTTGCGCGCTCTCAGGGCGACAAAGGTTGGTCACTGTTACGCCATCAGGTTCTGCGTCACGCTATCACGCCCGCGCTGTGCCTGCAGTTCGCCTCGCTGGGAGAACTGTTGGGGGGCGCGCTGCTGGCAGAAAAGGTCTTTGCTTATCCTGGACTTGGGCAGGCGACCATTGATGCCGGCTTGCGGGGCGATCTACCGTTACTGATGGGGATCGTCTTGTTTAGCACCGTGCTGGTTTTTATTGGCAATTCACTTTCTACCTGGTTTGTTCACGTGTTGAACCGTGCTCTGGAGCGACCCGATGCTCTATAATCCGACGCCGACGCTTATTCGTCTGGTGCTCTCTTTTAGTTGTCTGCTATTCATTGCGGTTTATGGCGCGGCCACGCTGGATAACCCGTTGAATGTGAATCTGCTTGCCCGTCATCTGCCCCCTGATGCGCTGTACTGGTTTGGCACCGATAACCTCGGTCGCGATCTGTGGGTGCGTTGCTTTCAGGGGGCGTTAACCAGTCTGCAAATTGGTATTGGCGCAGCCTTGTGCAGCGGCTTCATTGCGTTAATGATGGCGGCGTTGTCGCGCCTGCATCCACGTCTGGACGTGCTTATGCGTCTGATAACTGATGCCATGCTGTCGATGCCGCATCTGCTGCTGCTTATTTTGATTTGTTTTACGCTGGGCGGTGGGAAAAGTGGGGTGATCATGGCAGTAGCGCTAACCCACTGGCCGCGCCTCGCACTGATTCTGCGTGCAGAGGCCGAGCGCGTTGCCCATAGCGATTATCTGACGCTGACATGGCGTCTGGGACATGGTCATTTTTACTGCTGGCGACATCACTATTTACCGGCATTATTACCTCAATGGCTCACGGGGACATTGCTGATGTTCCCCCATGCGGTGCTGCACAGCGCGGCGTTGAGTTTCCTCGGTTTTGGACTGGCGCCGCATGAACCGTCGCTGGGGCTGCTGCTGGCGGATGCGCTGAGGTTTATCAGTCATGGGGACTGGTGGTTAGTGTTGTTTCCGGGGCTGATGTTATTCAGCCTGGTGATGTTATTCGATCAGCTCGCGAGGGCAGTGCATCGTTTATGGTTGCGAGGTGACATATGTTGAGTTTAAGACAGGTCTCGCTGGACGTAGCGCGTTATCGTTGGTTCGGGGCGAGAAAATGGTCTCCGATGTTGCAGAATATCTCTTTCGACGTTGCGCCCGGTCAGATGGTGGCCTTAGTTGGGGGAAGTGGTGAGGGGAAAAGTCTGCTCCTGCAATGTCTGCTCGATCTGTTACCGGAAAATTTGCGTCTGCACGGCGCCATAACCCTTGATGGCAAAATGCTGAACAGTCATGACATCCGCGAATGTCGGGGCAATACCTTCAGCTATGTCCCGCAAGGCGTTCAGGCCCTGAACCCGCTGCTCTCAATTGAAAAGCATTTGCGCAGAGCAAGTCAGCTCTCCGGCCAAACCTGGAATGCCGGAAAAATAGAAAAATTGCTCCAGCGTAGTCAACTGGAAACCAGCGTATTAGATGCCTTCCCACGTCAGCTTTCAGGCGGTATGGCGAAACGTGTTCTGGCCTGTCACGCGTCGCTGAGTCAGGCCCGCTATATTCTGGCTGACGAAATTACCGCCTGGCTTGATGCGCCATTGGCTAATCAACTGCTTGAGCAGTTGCGTGGTTTATGTGAGCAAGGGGCTGGTGTTTTATGGGTGACGCACGATCTCACGCTGGCGGCCCAGCATGCGGATCGCATCGTCGCGCTGTATCAGGGAAGCGTGTCGGATAACGTTAGTCGTGAACAGCTGTTGCGCGGGGAAATTAGCGAGCATCTGCAACGTCAATGGCGGGCTCTGCCTGAGAGAAATCAATTGTTTGGAGTGCGCGATGCTGTGCTGTCGTGATGTCGTGATTCGCCAGGGAGGGAAGGTGCTGTGGCAAAACCTTTCTTTCTCATTGCACCCCGGTGAACGTATTGGGATTTGTGCGCCCAGCGGAACCGGCAAAACGACGTTGGGACGTGTGCTGGCGGGCTGGCAAAAGCCGACCTCGGGCGACATTCTTATCGATGACCAGCCGCTACCGATGCATCAATATTGTCCGGTGCAACTGGTACCGCAGCATCCGGAATTAACTTTTAACCCACGGCGTAGCACCGGCGATGCGGTTCATGACGCCTGGCGGCCCGACGCGGAAATCCTTACCCGTCTGCATATCAAGCCGGAGTGGCTAACCCGTCGCCCCGGACAGCTTTCTGGTGGTGAACTGGCGCGAATCGCCATACTTCGCGCGCTGGACCCGCGGACCCGTTTTCTTATTGCCGATGAGATTACCGCCCAGCTCGATCCTTCCATTCAAAGAGATATCTGGGGGCTGCTGCTCGAAGAGTGCCAGCGTCGATCGTTAGGCATACTGATTATCAGCCATCAGCAGGCGCTGCTTGATCAGATTTGCACGCGAGCGCTACTCACGCCGTGATTTTCCCCGTTCCGGTAAGTTACGGCGTTGATTAAATTGTAATGTTATATTATAACATTTCACTCGCAAACGATTTGAGGGTGAAATTTTGGCTATTCATTTTAAAAAACTGACAATCGCTCTGGGGATGATTTTGGTCAGTGGTCAGGTTTTGGCTCACGGTCACCATTCCCATGGTGTTCCGATGAGTGAAACAGAACAAAAGGCGTCAGAAGGCGTGTTTGATGATAATCAGGTACAGAACAGAGCGCTGACTGACTGGGATGGCATGTGGCAATCTGTCTATCCGTATCTGGTCAGTGGCGAACTTGATCTGGTATTCAAAAAGAAAGCGGAGAAAGATAAAAGCAAAACGGCAGAACAGATTAAAGATTATTACCGTCAAGGCTATGCAACTAACGTAGACACCATCGGCATTGAAAATGGTGTGATGGAATTTCATACCGGTAATCAGGTTACATCATGCAAATACGATTATGCCGGATATAAAATCTTGCACTATAAATCAGGCAAGAAAGGTGTACGTTATTTGTTTGAGTGTAAAGCTGCTGATCGCAAAGCGCCTAAATACGTCCAGTTCAGCGATCATATCATTGCTCCGCGCAAGTCAAGCCACTTCCATATTTTTATGGGAAATACCTCGCAGGCAGCCTTGCTCGAAGAAATGGAGAACTGGCCTACCTACTATCCTTATCAGTTGAAAGGCGAAGAGGTGGTGGATGAGATGCTGCACCATTAATCCGGCCTAAGTTAACGGTACATACCCGCCGCCGGTGGCGGGTATTTTAATTAACAACCTTCTCTTTCCATCCCCTTGCGCATTCGTTAGCATATTGTCTTGCAGCAAGTGCATGTGTTTTTTCAGGAAGAGGTTAACGTGTTTGCAGAGTATGGAGTTCTGAATTACTGGACATATCTGGTGGGGGCTATTTTTATAGTGCTGGTTCCCGGGCCAAATACGATATTTGTGTTGAAGAATAGCGTTGGTCGGGGAGTGAAGGGCGGTTATCTCGCCGCAAGCGGTGTGTTTATCGGTGATGCTGTGTTGATGTTTTTGGCCTATGCCGGTGTTGCCGCCTTGATCAAAACCACGCCTGTTTTATTTAATATCGTTCGTTATCTCGGCGCTTTTTATCTGCTGTATCTCGGTGCGAAGATCCTGTACGCCACACTGAAATCAAAGGCAAGCGACGCCGCTGCTGAGGAAGTCCCGTTTGGCGCCATTTTTAAGCGCGCCTTAATTCTGAGCCTGACTAATCCGAAAGCAATTCTGTTTTATGTTTCGTTCTTCGTGCAGTTCATTGATGTCAATGCGCCGCACTCAGGGCTGTCATTCTTTATTCTGGCTATAACGCTTGAGATAGTGAGCTTTTTCTACCTGAGTTTCCTTATTTTTTCCGGCGCGTTTGTGACCCAGTACATTCGTACCAAGAAGAAGTTGGCTAAGGTGGGTAACTCCCTTATCGGTCTGATTTTCGTTGGTTTTGCTGCCCGTCTGGCGACGCTTCAGTCGTAATCATTGGCCCGCTGAATATGGCGGGCTTCAATATTAAGCTTTTCTTCCCCACACATATCAGCTAATGGTTATAACCAATAAATGGTATTTTAAATGTATATTTTGAGGCGTACTCTGTACACAGCAGCGGTTCAATAAGACTCGCTGGTTGTCGACTGGAAAAGGGAAGAAAAATGCTTCAAATTCCACAGAATCATATCCATACACGCTCAACTCCGTTCTGGAACAAACAAACTGCACCTGCCGGAATTTTCGAACGCCACCTTGATAAAGGCACCCGTGCCGGGGTTTATCCTCGACTGTCAGTTATGCAGGGGGCGGTCAAATATCTCGGCTACGCAGATGAACACAGCCCAGAGCCAGTAGAGGTGATGGTTATTGAGGCCGGTCAGTTTTGCGTTTTTCCGCCGGAAAAATGGCATAACATCGAAGTGATGACCGACGACACTTACTTTAATATCGATTTTTTCGTTGCCCCGGAAGTACTGATGGAGAGTGCAAATCAACGAAAAGTCGTGCGCACTGGCAAGGAGTAAATCATGGGCAAAGCAACTTATACCGTCACAGTAACCAATAACAGCAACGGTGTGTCTGTTGATTACGAGACCGAAGCGCCGATGACATTATTGGTTCCGGATGTCGCGGCAGAAGTGGTCAAAGACCTGGTCAATACCGTCCGTTCATACGATACCGAAAATGAGCATGAAGTCTGCGGATGGTAGTGCTTTCACTTCTGATACCGTTTGAACTGATTGATTCTTAACTTGAAAACCGCACTGCATTTTGATAACGCAGGGCGGTTTTTTATTTGCGCCGGATAGATCGCAGTCCGGAAAAAGATTTCTTAAGAATACCTTAAGAAATTCGCATCGTTTGCTAATAGTTGATCATTCATAGGGGTTATGATCGTGAAACAGTAACAATACAGAACTTCGCGCTTATGAAATTGAATACCCGACTTACATTATCCGCATTCATTCTTGGACTGGTCCTCGTCGCGATCCCGTTCACCGCAAACTGGCATCTTCCTCTGCTCAATGGCGCGGTTGTCACATGGATTGAAAATGGCCAGGCGCTATGGTTATTGTTTGGTGCTGTATTTACTTTCTGCTACATCCGGCCTTTATCGCGTCCTGCAGGCGAGAAGCAATTTTGGCTTTGGGCGGCGGTATGGTGGCTGGTATTACTGGGCCGAAGCACCAGTTGGGGCCGTGATTACTTCCCGGAGCATCCTAAACTGCTGT
Source organism: Citrobacter sp. S55_ASV_140 (assembly GCF_018919505.1). NCBI lineage: Bacteria > Pseudomonadati > Pseudomonadota > Gammaproteobacteria > Enterobacterales > Enterobacteriaceae > Citrobacter > Citrobacter sp. S55_ASV_140. The sequence continues at coordinate 49,861 of NZ_JAHLQZ010000004.1, read as the reverse complement.
TCAGAGCTATCTCAGTCGTGTTAATTGCGATGATTATTCTGCCGGTCCTGCTGTCGAAGCACTTACGCCAGGATATTGCCCGGCGCTTGCGTAATGAACCGCTACCGCTGTGGCTACTGGCGATCACCGTCTGCGCATTTTTGATTTCCGATACAGTGGAGCATCATCGCCTGCTGGCGCCTGTCTTTTTGCATAACGCCAGTTACGGCGATTTGATTGAAGAATTGTACGAACTGCCGTTTATGGTGGGATTGTTTCTGATGAACCTCGGTTTTATGCAGCGGGATAAACAGCATGAGTCTGCCGCTATTTGCTTCAGTGAACCACATCTGGCGAAGTAGTTGGAAAAGGCCTGAGTCTGGAAGGCCAGACTCAGGCGGTCAGGGCGATAATTTACGCAATGGCCTCACACAAGCGTGATTTCATTTCGCTGTACGTTTGTGCGGCATACTTCTCCGCCCATCCCTGATCGGTAATGTGCTCAATTTTGACAGCACAATATTTGGTTTCGGGCGTTTTCGAGATCGGATCAAGGTTATCCTGTGTTAACTCATTACACGCGCCAATCCACCATTGATAGGTCATATACACTGTGCCGGCATTAATACGCTCAGATACATCCGCACGGCTGATGACCTTGCCTCGGCGCGAGCTTACCCACACCAGGTCACGATGACGGATACCCAGTTTTTCTGCATCATCGGTGTTGATTTGAACATACCCTGGCTCATCAGCCAGCGCCTGTAATGCCGCGCAGTTGCCGGTCATGGAGCGGCAGGAGTAGTGTCCGACCTCGCGCACAGTACACAACACCAGCGGATAGTTCTCATCAGGGACTTCAGCAGGAGCGCGCCACGGAGCGGCAAACAGTTTGCCTTTGCCATTCGCGGTATCAAACTGGCTGTGTGCGTAAAGATACGGTGTGCCCGGGTGATCGAGATCCGGACAAGGCCACTGAACATGGCCCATCTCACCCATTTTCTCATAGGTCACGCCATAGAATAGCGGGCACAGTTCGCGCATCTCATCCCAGATTTGCTGATTATTTTGATACTGCATCGGATAGCCCATTTCGCTGGCCAACAGACTGATAATTTCCCAGTCACGTTTAACATCCCCGTGGGGTTCAATCGCTTTCTCAAAACGCTGGAAACCACGATCGGCGCAGGTAAAGACGCCACCGTGTTCGCCCCATGATGTTGCAGGCAACAGGACGTCGGCCATCTCTGCCGTTTTGGTCATGAAGATATCCTGCACGACGATAAAATCGAGCGCGTTAAATCCTTCCCGGACCAGCCCCAAATCAGCCTCGGTTTGCAGCGGATCCTCACCCATGATGTAGTAGGCTTTTATTTTGCCCTCAATCGCCAGATGCGGAACTTCGGTGATGCGCGTTCCGACCTTGTCATCCATCTGATTAACGTCAATCCCCCAGGCGGTGGCGAATTTCTCCCTGACGGCAAAATCGGTCACGTCCTGATACCCCGGAAACTGGTTAGGCAGTACGCCCATATCACATGCGCCCTGCACGTTATTTTGCCCGCGTACCGGGCCAACGCCGACGTTTGGACGTCCCAGATTCCCGGTCAGTAAGGCCAGGCTCGACAGTCCACGCACCACATCAACGGCCTGGCCAAACTGCGTGACGCCCATCCCCCACATCACGGTTGCCGATGGCGCCGCGGCAAATGTACGCATCGCCTGACGAACCTGTTGTGCAGGGACGCCGGTTAAATGTTCTACGGCTTCAGGGGCATAGTCCTTAACGGTTTCCCAGTATGTTTCCAGACCTTCGGCATGTTTATGCACGTACTCGCGATCGTAAAGCTGCTCTTCAATAAGCACATGGCCAAAAGCGTTGACCAACGCCATGTTGCAGCCATTTTTTAACTGCAAATGCTGATCGGCGATACGGGCGGTTTCAATACGGCGAGGGTCGCAAACAATGATTTTCGCGCCGTTCTGACGAGCTTTAATCACCCGACGGGCCACTATGGGGTGTGAGTCCGCGCAGTTATAACCAAAGATGAGCAGGCATTTTGAGTTTTCAATGTCGCTGATGGAGTTGCTCATTGCGCCATTGCCCAGCGTTTCCTGGAGACCCGCAACGGAAGGGCCGTGACAGACGCGGGCACAGCAGTCGACATTGTTGGTGTTGAGCACCCCACGGGCGAATTTTTGCATCACGTAGTTGGTCTCATTGCCTGTTCCCCGGGAGGAACCTGTCGTCATGATGGCGCGAGGACCATAGGTATTTTTGATTTCAGATAAGCGTTTAGCGGTGTAACGAATGGCCTCATCCCAGCTAACGGGAGTGAATTTTCCACCTTTTTCATAACGGATCATCGGGCGAGTCAGACGGGGAGTCAGAAGGCGGGTGTCGTTCAGAAAGTCCCAACCATAATAGCCTTTCAGGCATAACTGATTTTGGTTCGTTACACCCTCAGCGGCTTCGGCGCGGATGATTTTGTTATTTTCAACAACAAGCTTGAGCTTGCACCCGGCCCCACAGTATGGGCATACACTGGTGATTTTTTTCATCAATAACAGACCTGTTAAATGCTGAAATAGCGCGAATTGTAGACGAAGCCACGTGAATAGATATCACGGGCTACGATGTGTCGTAGTGACGGGTTGTTAAAGCATAAAGCATGCCAAAGATGAAAAACCAGCATTGGCAGGGGTTGTTGCCCAGAGAGCAGAGAGGAATGACTGTCGATTCGTCACTATTGACGAGAAGCGTCAAAAATATCACCGTTTTGTCGTTGGGCTAACTCTATGAAACATCAGAAAAAGATGAAAATTACAGGTGATGCCGATCACAAATTATAATTTTTCAGCGCTATGCTATGCTTTTATACAACGAGTCAATCGTTAACTTAAAAACATAAGTGAGGAAAATAATGGGCATTATTTCATGGGTGATTTTCGGTCTTATCGCGGGGATTTTGGCAAAATGGATTATGCCGGGTAAAGATGGCGGCGGATTCTTTATGACCATTATCTTGGGGGTTGTTGGTGCGGTGGTTGGCGGCTGGATCAGTACCTTCTTTGGCTTTGGCAAAGTTGATGGTTTCAACTTAGGCAGTTTCGTCGTAGCGGTTATCGGCGCGATCGTGGTGCTGTTTATCTACAGAAAGATCAAAAGCTAACTCAATATACAGAGAGGAAAGGCCACTGATATGTGGCCTTTTTATTAGTTACCACCAGCCCAGTTCCGTTCCCAGAACCACGATGATAGCCACGCCAATCATAATGAGCGTTGTTTTTTTCATCGTTATGCACCCGGCGCAGCGTAGCCGCCAACAAAAAACCAGGATAAGAAAACGACAGCGGAAATGAAAATAATGACGGGGAAAATAATACCGAGTCGCATAGGATTATCTGCCAGAGTTATTTAAAGACGAGCCAGCATAGCAGGGCTTAATGTACGACAAAAGTGGTTTTATCCTGTCGCTTTTTATCTTTGTACATTGCGCTGTCTGCCATGTGGAGCGCACAGTTTACATCGGTCTCATGCGGATCAATTTCCACCACGCCCAGGCTGGCGCCAGGATAAAACAGATGGACGCTGCCCAAGTGATAGTCGCCGCAAATGCGTTGTTGCAGCTGATTTTTCACCTTTTGCAGGCGCTCGCACCGATCGCTTTCATCTTCCGGCGACAGGCTAACGACTAAAAATTCGTCACCGCCCAGTCGACCAAGGATATCATTGTCGCTGCATTCGTGGAGCAGGCGCTGTCCGATCTGGATCAGGAACTGGTCGCCAACTTCATGACCAAAGCGGTCATTAATCAGTTTGAAATCATCCAAATCAATATAGGCAACGACGACCTTCTGCCGGAGATGTCGGGCAAGCGAAAATAGGGTTTCAACATTTTCAAAAATCGAGCGCCGGTTCGGTAACCCGGTCAGCGCATCGGTGTAGGAATGCGCAATCAGCGCGGCGTTGGCTTCGCGTAACTGAGCGACCAGCGACTCTTTTTGAATAGACTGGGCGATCAGGCCGGCAAACAGATTCAGCACCTGTTCACCTCGCTCGCTCAATGCCTGCTGGCGGCGACTGGTGGCACAGAGCGTACCGTAAAACGTTCCGTCCGGAAGATGAACAGGCGTGCTGAGAAACGTAGTGATTTCCAGCGCGCGGGCTGCGCTGCATTCCGGCCAGCGTGCGGGCACGTTGTCGCTATACAGACAGTTATCTTCGATGGCGCGTTTGCATAGCGTCTCATCCCACGGGACGGACAGTCCTTCCGGGATCTGCATTTGTTTGCTATTGCGCGCGTACAAAATATGCTGCAGGCGAGCATCTAAATCGACCTTGGTTAAATAGGTTGATTCCATCTCTGTCACCACCTCCAGCATCTCCAGAAGTTGCCGAACCAGACTCTCAACAGACTGCTCCGTGGCTAAGGATTGTGAGACTCTGGCGAGGATCATGTCCGACATGAGGTGTAAATACTCCTGAGTAATGACAAGGCTGGCGTTGCCCGCATGATAGAACATCAAGGTGAAAGATGAAACACGTGCTCCCGGTTAAAATGTAAACATAAAATTGAAACCCGGTGGTAAAACATGGAGATATATGAGGAGTCGGGGTAATCTTGCCGGATAACGTTCTTAGCAGGAGTTGATATGAAACTGGCGTCTGTTATTTTGCCCGGCATGCTGGTGCTGGCAGGTTGTAGTACCCCACAACCAGAAGCGCCAATGCCGCCGAAAATTGGTATGGCGAATCCGGCATCGGTGTATTGCGAACAAAAGGGCGGCTCGCTGATTGCGGTGCAGACTCCGCAAGGGGTAAGGTCTGACTGCAAACTCCCCGGAGGGGAAGTGATAGATGAATGGGAACTCTGGCGTAGAGATCATCCGGCAGCGGGAAAGTGATCCACTGTTAGCATTGACGTAGCCATTCAGCCAGCACCAGCGCGTGGTTTTGCTGAGTATTCTTCGCCGCATACAGTAGCGTTAAGGTTTGCTGCCGGGCAATTTCTGCGAGGCGCTTCCCTTCCTGCTGCCGTTGGGCCAGTTCGCTACGGTACTGCTGGGAGAAGTGAGAAAAATCAATCAGCTCTGCGTGGAATGCTTTACGTAAATCTGATGACGGCGTCAGCGCTTTATTCCATTCATTGAAAGCAAGGTCGGTCTTTTTTATCCCCCGTGGCCACAACCGATCGACCAGAACGCGATAACCATCGCTTGTTTCTGCCGGGTCATACACGCGTTTACACTGAATATTCATCTTTTCATCCGCTCCATTAAGCCGCCGCGTTGGTATTTAGCATCATTTTTATGACGGTTAAATAAGATCCTAAAACGTGACCATTATAGCATTTTGCCAGCCTGGACTCCCAATTTAAGGGATTGTGATACCGATGAAAAGTCGGTAGGCTGAGGCTCCTTATGTTGTCCCTTATTGTCTGGACATAAGGAAACCTTAATGGACATTTCCCCGATAAAAGATACGCTTCGCATTGCGCTGGTGGGCGATTACAACCCCGATATTGTGGCGCACCAGGCGATTCCCCTTGCCATTGATGATGCTGCTGCCGTGCTGGAGTTAGTGGCTGATTATGACTGGCTAACCACTTCTGATATCAACAGCAGCGAAGATCTGATTGGCTATGATGCAATCTGGGTCGTGCCAGGCAGCCCCTATCGACACCCGGAAGGGGCGCTGATTGCGATACGCTACGCACGCGAGAACAGCATTCCATTTTTAGGCACCTGTGGTGGTTTCCAACACGCCATACTGGAGTATGCCCGAAACGTGCTGGGCTGGAGTGATGCCGCGCATGCTGAAACGGATACCGCTGGGCGAATGGTGATCGCGCCGTTGACCTGCTCGTTGGTTGAAAAAACGGATGATATTGAGCTCCGGGCCAATACGCTGATTGCGAAAGCCTATGGACGCGATGCTATCACGGAGGGGTATCACTGCAATTATGGTGTGTCGGACGCTTTTGCCACCGAGCTTGAGAGCGGCGATCTCCGGGTGACCGGTTGGGATGATGCCGGGGATATTCGTGCTATTGAACTGGTAACGCATCCTTTCTTTGTTGGCACACTCTTTCAACATGAACGTGGCGCGCTGGCGGGAAAACCCGTGCCGTTAGTCCAGGCGATGCTCCGCGCGGCGCGGGGATAAAATGCCGGGCAGGAGGTTAGCTAACCTGCCCGCGACATTATGCGTTCGCGATCTCCCGATCGCGCCCAGCGCACAGACCAAACACGGCCATCAGCATCGCTAACACGGCGACACCCGCTAATGGAATCAGCCAGCTACCGTTGAGGTCGTGAATTTTACCCATCAAGGGCGGCCCGCAGGCGGCCAGTAAATAGCCGACAGACTGCGCCATTCCGGACAACGCCGCGGCCTGATGTGCGGAACTTGCGCGCAGGCCAATGAAGGTCAAGCCGAGGATCATGGTCGCACCTGAGCCAAAGCCAAACAGAATGGTCCACAGCAAGGCCTGGTCGGGCAGTATGGCGAATCCCGCCGCGCCAACGGCGCACATTACTGAAACCAGGGCGGCGATGGCACGCTGATCCTTAAATCTGTTCAGGACGAGGGGAATCAATAACCCTGGCGCGGCGGTCGCCAGTTGCAGTAAACCGTGCAACGAACCGGCCTGCGCCTCGCTGTAGCCGTGGCTGATTAAAATGGCGGGCAACCAGCCGATGATCACGTAATAGATAAGCGAGTTGATTCCCAGAAACAGGGTCACCTGCCAGGCGAGGCCGGAGCGCCAGATAGCACGGGAATGTAATGCGCGTGAGTTACTCAGGCTGGCATTGCCCGTCTGACGACACTGGGGTAACCAGATAACCAGCGCCAGCAGCGGAAAAACCATCAGTACCATCAGTGCGCCGCGCCAGCCAAATCCATTTAACGCCAGCGGAACAACCATGGCTGAACCCAGCGCCGCCGCTGCGCCCATGGTCAGCGAGTAAGCGCCAGTAAGTTTTGCCACATGCTGGGCATAATCACGCTTAATCAGCCCTGGCAACAGGACATTTCCCAGGGCTATTCCGCACCCGATGATGGCGGTGCCGCTAAACAGCAATCCCGGTGAGGGCAGCGAGCGTATCGTAATACCTGCGCAAATCAGCAGCATAGCGGCAAACAGGCTGCGTTCGATGCCCCAGCGGCGCGCAACGGCTGCGGCCAGAGGGGATACCAGCGCGAAGGCCAGCAGCGGAAGGGTGGTCAACAGTCCCGTTTGGGCGGTACTCAGACCGTAGTCGGCACGAATTGCATCTAACAGCGGGGCGGCGCCGGTAAAGGTAACGCGCAGCGTGGTGGCAATCATCAGGATACCCGCGATCAGCAAAGCAGCGTTTTTACCGCGGGAGGAAGGCGTATTTATCATTTTTTTCTCATCTTGTCAGGCGAGGCGATACCTTAGCGTTTTTACGCCATGAGTGAATCAAGTTAAAATGACAGTTTATCGCTAAAATCGGACATTCTTATGTTGGGACTAAGATTGGATGGGTATGAACCTGACCTTCACCATGATGCCGCGGTGGCGTTCTGCATTCAGGCCCGGGAAGATGAACTCTTTAGTCCGCTGCATCAGCATCGTAAGGGGCAGTTGATTCTGGCTTTGCATGGCGCGATTACCTGCGAGGTCGAAAATGCCATGTGGATGGTACCTCCCCAATATGCGGTGTGGATCCCTGGTGAAATTCCGCACAGTAACCATGTAACCGTAGGCGCACAATTGTGTTTCTTGTTTATTGAACCTCATGCCGTCGTGATGCCTGAGCGTTGTTGTACGCTAAAGATATCTCCCTTGTGCCGGGAGCTCATTCTCTCGCTGGCGTCGAAAACGGACGACCAACGATTGGAACCGTCAACTCAGCGACTGACGCAGGTGTTGTTTGATGAACTCCCGCAGCAGCCGCAGGAGCAACTGCAGTTACCGGTTTCCGATCATCCGAAAATCCGCAGAATGGTCGCGACAATGGCGCGAGAGCCTGCCCAATGGCAGACGCTGGGGCAGTGGGCCGACGTATTTGCAATGAGTGAGCGCAACCTTGCCCGGCTGGTCGTCAAGGAAACGGGATTGAGCTTTCGCCGCTGGCGTCATCAGTTGCAGTTGATTCTGGCGCTGCAGGCGCTGATCGATGGTCATAATGTGCAGCAGGTCGCGCAAATGCTCGGTTATGATTCAACCACCGCATTTATCACGATGTTCAAAAAAGGCCTGGGGCAGACCCCAGGCCGTTATCTGAGCTGACTTGCTACTGCTTCCCAACAATCAACGAGACCAGACCTGCAGCAATAAGCGGCCCCACCGGTACGCCGCGAAACAGCGCCACGCCCAGCACCGTACCGACCAGTAAACCGGCCACAAGCTGGGGCTGGCTGCCCATCAACGTGACGCCGCGCCCGCCAAGCCAGGAGACAACCACGCCGACGGCAATCGCGACCAGTGATTTCCAGTTTACAAAGGAGTGAATGAGCGTGGAGGGCGGTAGCGTTCCGCTGGCGATCGGTGCCATTACGCCGATAGTCAGAATAATAATCCCGATGGTCAGTCCCTGTTTTTCAATCCACGGAAAGAACGTATTCAGAGGGGTTACACGGACGATGATCAGCACCAGAATTGAAACAGCGACAGTGGTGTTGTGGCTGACAAAGCCCAGAGCTGCCAGTCCGAGGAGGATCAGCAGAGTGACATCAAACATCGTAGTTTCCTTGCCAAAAGAAAAAATAAGCCTGCTTACTGTACGCGTAAACGCGTGACGGAACAGGCTTTATTTAATAATTATGATTTTTTTGAGCTAATGCACGATGCGGCGTTATTTACTGCTAACTCGGCTGTTATTGAACGCGGCGGAACGAAATTAATTCCGGTTGTGCAATTCGCAGGTAATCAGCAGTATCCATGATCACGGATTTTTCCAGCATTCCGGCATTGAACGCAATTTCAGTAAAACGTTCAAACAACAGCGGATCGGCGACCAGTTTGAGATTCGGATGGAAACTAAATGGTGGGATGGCGCCAAATACGCAACCCGTCAGTTCATCGACTTCCGCCGGGCTGGCGAGCGACGCTCTCAACCCGCCGATATGGCCGGCCAACAGGCTCAGGTCGGCCTGCTGGTCGGCAGAGAGAATCGCCAGAACATGCTGATTAACGCCGTTACCCTTTACTTTACAGACCAGCGCTTTTGCGCCCTGGCCCAGTGCAGTACCGCGAATTTCAGAGACCGCTTCACATTTGCCGACGGCTTCATGGCTAACCACGCGATACGTCGCGCCTTGTTCTGATAATAACGAAATTAAACGCTGATGCGTTGCGTTACCTTTGTTCACTTCCGTCATGACTTGCTCCTGGTACAACAATGAAAATCCTGGCTGAAAAATGATTACGCATCGGTGCGTTTTTTCTGTTTGTTCAGATAGAGTTGGGCATCCGATGCTTTGTAAGCATCATCAATGGTGTCGTTTGGCTGCATATTATAAATTCCGGCAGAGAAGCTGATTGATATATCTTGCGCAATAATTTGTAAGTTGTAGCGAATCCGTTCCAGCACGCGGTGTGTTAATTCACTGGGATGATCGATGAGGATAATGCAAAATTCATCCCCGCCGAGTCGGATAGCATAGTCGCTTTTGCGAATCGAGGTTTGAATGGCTTTAGCCAGAAGGGTGATAATGCGATCGCCTTCCTTATGCCCCAATGTGTCATTAATCACTTTAAGCTTATCGCAATCAATGGCGATAAAGGTCACGAGGGTTCCCGTGTTGACCAACTGCTGCAAACGCTGTTCGAGCATCGGCGTCAAAATTTTACGGTTATAGAGTCCGGTCATCGCATCGCTGATATTTTCCCGCGTGACGTTGTGATACAACCGAAAATGAGTTCTGACCATATTCAGCAGCAATATCGTTGCCAGAAGATAAAAGGCGAATATTTTCCATGATGAGACGATAAAGTACATAAAATCAAGAGATAACGTGACGCGTATGCCGCCAGGGATGTCCTTCTCGTAGTGAACGTAGCGGAATAAATGGGTCTCACTTTGGTGAACAATAATCTCTTTTCCTGAGCTGATATCCGAGAGCGTCACGTTAAGAAAACGCCAGACGAGAGGGCGGTCGCTGGTATAAAAGATATTTTTTAAATTTTCTTTGTTAATATCCACCATCACCACGCCTTTTAGCTTACCGGCATAGTAGACCGGCGTTAAAAAACTCATCACCTTTTTCTCGGTCAGGTTATCCTCATAAATACTGGAGATCACCGTACGACCAGTGAAAATACCGTCAATATCATTCTGATCGATTCCCAGCGAGCCTTTTTGCAAAAATGTCCAGTTGTGTATCGCAAATTTCCGTGAGTCGATCAGGTCATAGAAATAGACGTAGTTATTTTTCAGATCGACGTAGTAGCGAAATTTATACTCCAGCGTCCCTAATCCCTGCCCATAATCCTTTTGCAGGCGATTGACGTTCACCGCCCGGTCAAAAGAGGGTAACAGGAATACGTCTTCAAGTTGCCCGCTACATTTCGTAGAGGTGGTCTGCAACGTACCGTGTAATGGCAGATAATTATGCGCTGTGAGATTGAGCCCATGTGTACCGTTAACGCTATCGAAAGCATCGCAGAACGCTTTTTGTTGTTCGACAGATGCGGGTCCCTTAGGGGATGAAAATGTGCGCATCAGATGGGCTGCAATACTCTGATTGGTGTACTTATCATAGAGAAAGGAGGAGTCGGCTTTCTCATTGATATAGCGCATATAGGCATTCATTGCCTTATCGCTGGCAATGAGTTCATAAACTAAAAAAGAAGATGTCAAAACAACAACGCTGACTGAGATAAAGAGCCTGAGCGCTTTATGATGCAACTTCATAATGAATTACAGCCCATAGGTTAGAGATGCGATTTTACCACATGCTCCACATTCGCTCTAACGAAGCGGCGGGATAAACCATTGCAAAATGTCACGATCATGATACAGGGTAATGTAATCAGCCGAAGCCTGAGCCTCGGCCGAAAGTGGTTACTTAATTATTGCTGGTGGTACTTTGCTTATGAAACAGTTCGCGGAATACCGGATAAATATCATCCTGATCGCGGATATGCTGCATCGCAAAATTTTCAAAGGTTGATTGCAGATGTTCATATTCACGCCATAAGGTCTGGTGCGCGCGGCGGGTAATTTCGATATAGCTGTAATATCGCACTACCGGCAACAGTTTTTTCGCCAGAATCTCATGACACAACGGTGAATCATCCGCCCAGTTATCACCATCCGACGCCTGCGCGGCATAGATATTCCACTGAGCAGGGTCGTAGCGGTCTTTCACCACTTCATCCATTAACTTCAGCGCGCTGGAGACAATAGTTCCCCCGGTTTCCTGAGAGTAGAAGAACTCATGCTCATCTACCTCTTTCGCCTGGGTGTGGTGGCGAATATAAACCACTTCCACGTTCTTATAGGTGCGGCTTAAGAACAGATACAGCAGAATATAAAAACGCTTTGCCATATCTTTGGTCGACTGATCCATCGAACCGGAGACGTCCATCAGACAGAACATCACCGCCTGGCTGGAAGGATCGGGCCGTTTTTCATAATTCTTGTAGCGTAAGTCAAAGGTGTCGATAAACGGCACGCGTTCGATTTTTGCCCGTAGTTCGGCAATTTCTTTGCGTAACCGTTCTTCTTCCAGCAACTGAGCCGGTTCACTTTTCTCGATGGTCTCAAGATCCGCTTCGAGCGCATGCAGTTCGCGACGCTTACCTGCCGTCATTGCCGTGCGACGCGCCAGTGAATTTTGCAGGGAGCGCACCACGCTGATGTTGGCCGGCACACCGTTAGAGGTAAAACCAGCCCGGTGCGTTTTGTACTCCGTTAGCTGACGCTGCTGATTCTGTTTAAGGTTTGGCAGTGCTAAATCTTCGAAAAGCAGATCGAGATATTCATCTTTAGAAATCTGGAAGACGAATTCATCCTGACCCTCGCCATCCTGACTCGCCTGGCCTTGTCCGCTTCCCGAACCGCCGCCTCCGCCCTGTGGACGTTCAATACGGTCATTCTGCACAAAATGGTCATTACCCGGATGCACACGATGGCGCAAGCCACCGCGCCCCTGATGAAACATCGGTTCGCTAATATCATCAGTCGGAATAGAGACAGATTCGCCGCTATCCACATCAGTCACCGAACGCTTGTTAATGGCCTCGGAGATCGACTGTTTAATTTGCGATTTATAACGGCGTAAGAAGCGCTGGCGGTTTACCGTGCTCTTGTTTTTGCCGTTAAGACGCCGGTCAATAAACCAGGTCATAAGCCCCCCGTACTGCATTTGCCAACTTACGCTTCATCCTTCAAGTTGTCTCCGCGTTGGCTGCATTCGCTCACCCAGTCATGTACTTATGTACGCTCCTGGGAATTCACTCATTTGCCGCCTTGATACCTCTTGAATGATTTCGCGTACAGAAGAAATATTGGCCCGGTAAACGGATAAATTTTCCGGGCCATTTATGCTCTTAAGACGATTTACGTACGCGCAAATACCATTCGCACAGTAAACGCACCTGTTTACGCGTGTAGCCTTTTTCCATCATACGGTCGACAAAATCGTCGTGTTTTTTCTGCTCGTCAGTCGAGGTTTTGGCGTTGAACGATATAACCGGCAGCAACTCCTCGGTATTGGAGAACATTTTCTTCTCAATCACCGTGCGCAGTTTTTCGTAACTGGTCCAGTTTGGATTGCGACCGCTGTTATTCGCTCTGGCGCGCAGAACAAAGTTGACGATCTCGTTACGGAAGTCTTTCGGGTTACTGATACCCGCTGGCTTCTCAATTTTTTCCAGCTCTGCGTTCAGCGACTCGCGATCGAACAGTTGACCGGTATCCGGGTCACGGTACTCCTGATCCTGAATCCAGAAATCCGCATAGGTGACGTAACGGTCGAAAATGTTCTGTCCGTATTCGGAATAGGATTCGAGATAAGCTGTCTGAATCTCTTTGCCAATAAATTCAGCATATTTCGGGATCAGGTAGCCTTTCAGGAACTCAAGATAACGTTCTGCCTGCTCCTGAGGGAACTGTTCACGCTCGATTTGCTGTTCCAGGACGTAGAACAGATGCACCGGGTTCGCCGCGACTTCGGCATGATCAAAGTTAAAGACGCGAGAGAGGATCTTAAACGCGAAACGCGTGGACAGACCGTTCATTCCCTCATCGACCCCGGCGTAATCCCGATACTCTTGATAGGATTTCGCTTTTGGATCGGTATCTTTCAGACTTTCGCCATCGTAAACGCGCATCTTCGAGTAAATGCTCGAGTTCTCAGGTTCTTTCAGACGAGAAAGAATGGTGAAACGGGAGAGCGTTTCCAGCGTGCCTGGTGCGCAAGGCGCATGGGTCAGCTCACTGTGATTAAGCAATTTCTCGTAAATTTTGATCTCTTCGGAGATCCGCAGGCAATAAGGCACTTTGACAATGTAAACACGGTCAAGGAACGCCTCATTGTTTTTGTTGTTGCGGAACGTCACCCATTCGGACTCGTTCGAGTGGGCAAGAATAATTCCGTTAAACGGCAGGGCAGAGATACCTTCCGTCCCGTTGTAGTTACCTTCCTGGGTGGCGGTCAGCAGAGGATGCAGCACTTTAATCGGTGCTTTAAACATCTCTACGAACTCCATAATCCCCTGGTTAGCGCGGCACAACGCTCCCGAGTAACCGTAGGCATCAGGATCGTTCTGGGCGTGGTGTTCGAGTTTACGAATATCCACTTTCCCGACCAGCGCAGAGATATCCTGGTTGTTTTCATCGCCAGGTTCCGTTTTGGCGATAGCGATCTGCTCCAGAATAGACGGCCAGACTTTGACGACGCGGAATTTTGTAATGTCCCCGCCAAATTCGTGCAGGCGTTTCGCCGCCCATGGCGACATGATCGTCCCGAGGTAGCGACGCGGGATCCCATACTCTTTTTCCAGGATCTGCGCATCTTCCTGTGGATTAAACAGGCACAACGGATGATCGTTAACCGGGCTACGTTCGCCATTGGCGCTCAGGACATAAATCGGAACTCTCTGCATCAGCGACTTGAGTCGCTCAGCGAGAGATGATTTCCCCCCTCCCACAGGCCCCAACAGATACAGAATCTGTTTCTTCTCTTCTAACCCCTGAGCTGCATGTTTCAAATAAGAAACAATCTGCTCAATGGCATCTTCCATGCCGTAAAACTCTTCGAAAGCGGGATAGCGTGCAATTACCCGATTCGAAAAGAGTCGAGAAAGACGAGGTTCGTGGGCAGTGTCAACCATGACAGGCTCACCAATAGCCATTAATAGCCGCTCTGCCGCGTTGGCATAAGCACTGCGATCTTGCCGACAAGTGGTAAGAAACTCCTGCAGCGTGAACTCTTCGTCCTTGGCAGCTTCGTAACGCTGGCGATAGTGATCGAATATATTCATGGTATGCCGTCCTTTCGTTTTTTAGCACATGTTAAGAGCCGTTCATATGAATAGTAGAGGCCCCTGAAGAGGTAAACTGAACGACGTCGCTGCTGAAGAAATAAGCAACTCTCATGCCATTTTGATGGTCAGGAGATCAACGTATTCGGTGATACACCTTCTAAAATTAAGCGTAGATGGCATTTGCAAAACTTGCCTGGGTGCGCAAATGAATTTCAATGGCATATCAATAACTCATCAGCAAAAAAAGCACATCTTATGTAAAGAAATGGGGCGGGATTCATGTGGTGTTCACTATCCTGCAAGCAAAATGTCATCACTCGCTGAGAAATTAGGGGGTTACATTCCTGGACTAATACGTAAAATAGTTGGGCTGAAGCGTATTGGCGGTTACACTTTGACCGCTACACATTTGAATAAGGAATTATGGATTGTGACCAAACTCAAACTTCTGGCACTTGGCGTGCTTGCCGCAACCGCAGTTAGCACCGCACACGCGGAAAGTCAGTGGACTGTTGGTGCAGGTGTCGGCGTGATTAACAGCCCGTACAAACAGTATGACCGCGATGTTTATCCCGTTCCGGTTGTCACCTATGAAGGCGATAACGTCTGGTTCCACGGTCTGGGTGGCGGCTACTATCTGTGGAATGATACGGCAGATAAGCTCTCCATCATGGCGTACTATGATCCGACGCATTTCAAGCCGGGTGACAGCGACAGCCATGCTTTGCGCCAACTCGACAAGCGTAAAAGCAGCCTGATGGCTGGCCTCTCGTATGTACATAACACCCAGTATGGTTTCCTGCGTACCGCTCTGGCGGGTGATACCCTGGATAATAGCAACGGCTTTATCTGGGATCTGGCCTGGCTCTACCGTTACACTAACGGTGCGCTGACTTTGACGCCGGGTATCGGTGTGCAGTACAGCAGCGAAAACTACAACGACTATTATTATGGCGTGTCCAATCACGAGTCTCGCCGCAGTGGTCTGAAAAGCTACAGCGCTGACGATGGATGGGATCCATACCTGGAGTTGACTGCAAGCTATAACTTCCTTGGCAACTGGAACGTATACGGCACTGGCCGTTATGTGCGTTTGAGTGATGAAGTGAAGGATAGCCCGATGGTCGATAAATCCTGGTCTGGCATCTTCTCGGTGGGTGTAACCTACAAGTTCTGATGCTATTGCGTGTCAAATACAAGCCTGCAGAGATGCGGGCTTTTTTATGCTTCGTGGGGATGAATATTGATCTAAAACATGAGATTGCATTTTTATAGTGGTTTTATGTTTCGCCTGGCCGTAACGATTATTTAACCTGGTATTTCTTTTGCCGTTACTAAAAATAAACCTCTCATTTTATTAGCCTGATAGCTATTGTTTTTTTCATGAGGTAATATCGTTATGTCTTAATGATTTATTGCTCTGGTCTGTCGTTTTCTGGGTTTATAATTTATTGATAATACTGTGGTTTATTGTATTGCGATGCGCGGAATATTTATTCTCAAGTGGCATAAAGATAACTGATAACTATTTTGGCTTATTTTGAATGTTAACTTTCAGGTGAAAAAATAAAAAATTAATCATTTGTTTTTATTTTACATCCTTTAGGTATTTGTCTGAAAAAATTAAAATTGACATTAAATATCCTATTGCCGATATTCATTAAACTTTAAAAGTAATGATAGCAACTCTCGTGGTAAGGCCTTAAATATGCCACGGGGATATCTTGAGTAAAAACCTGGTATAAATAATGAAAAAGTTAATCATGATAGCTGTGATGGGCGGGGTCCTGGCTGGATGCACCAGCGAGGCTTCACGCATGAGTGCATGCGAAAACAAAGGGATCAGCCGCGATGCCTGCTACATCGCCGAACAAAACCGTCAGGCGACAATCAATGCCGCGGCTGAAAAACAGGCCCTGGAAAACGCGCAAAATCTGTATAGCTCTGATGGCACCCATCCCGACCATCACCACAAACACGATAAATACTAAGGTTTAACTCATGAAGAAATTGATTATTATCGCTGCGCTGGTGGCTTCATCTGCTGCGCCTGCTTATGCTATCAGCGAAGCATATCGTCAGCAATTACAGCATGAACACAAAACTCAGGTCAGCGACGCTAATGCCCCGGTGCACGCCAGCAAAACCACATCCGTGCATGTGAATAAGCTGGGCGTGGACTTTAAACGTGGCGCTGATGGTATTGCATATATTAATGGCAACCCTGCGGCAAATGATGAAAATAATGCCGATGCACAAACTTACAGTGCGGGTTTGATTTCCGTCATTGTCTATAAAAACGGAAAAATTAACGCCATGAAAGAGGGCAAATATTTAGGTCGGTTGAAATAAGCGCTGGCTAGTGAAAATTTTGCATTATTTAGGTCCGTGATCTGCATCAGATCCCGGGCCTTTGACTTTAATCGCATTAACGGGCGACACGCCAAACTATGATGGTGCAATTTGTGCACCATAACAGGACACATGTCTGTTGTTTTGCTTTACTGTGGTGCATTAACACAGGAGGGTGCGATGACAGCGAAACAGGTGATGTTTACGGAGCAGGTATCGCTTCCTGCGATTGGGCAGGGAACATGGTACATGGGCGAGGATTCAGCCCGACGTCGGGATGAAGTCGCCGCGTTACGGGCTGGGCTGGATCTTGGCCTGCGATTGATTGATACAGCCGAAATGTACGCAGATGGTGCAGCGGAAGAGGTTGTTGGCGAGGCGCTGTCAGGTCGGCGTGATAGCGCTTTTTTAGTTTCGAAGGTTTATCCATGGAATGCCGCGGGCAAGAAAGCGATTGCCGCCTGCGAAGCCAGCCTGCGTCGTTTGAAAACCGATTATCTGGATCTCTATTTGTTGCACTGGACGGGAGACTTTTCATTTGCTGACACCGTCGACGCTATGGAAACGCTTATTGCGCAGGGCAAAATCCGCCGCTGGGGCGTCTCTAATCTTGATTACGATGATATGCAGGCATTATGGCAGGTTGCAGGTGGACGACACTGTGCAACTAATCAGGTGCTCTATCATTTAGCATCACGCGGCATTGAATATGATTTACTGCCATGGTGCCAGCAACAGCAGATGCCGGTTATGGCCTACAGTCCGCTGGCTCAGGCAGGACGGCTCCGGGGGGACTTGCTTTCTAACCCTGTGGTCAATGACATTGCGCGCGCCCACAATGCCAGCGCTGCGCAGATTTTACTGGCATGGGTTATTCGTCTTTCGGGGGTGATAGCCATTCCGAAAGCCGCGAATGTGGCGCATGTCGAACAGAATGCCGCGGCACTGGAGATAACGCTCTCTGCCGATGAGCTGACGCAGTTAGATAAGGAATATCCGGCGCCAAAAGGTAAAACGGCGCTGGATATGGCCTGATTTGCTGCATGGCGCGCTGAGTTGCCTGATGGCGCAAACACTATCAGGCAACTGACACGATCTTAGCGCTTAGCAACACGAATCGTTTGTGCCAGACGAGACGGTTTTTCTTCGGTGGTTTTCTGCGGTGCCGTGGCGTAAGCCGTTTCTACGCAAACAAATGTTTTGTAGCCGTCATCCGGCATGTCGCCCATGCTGACAGACAGCGCCGGGCCTGGGTTCCAGCCCACGACATTCAGATGGTGGTGGTGGATTACGTCAATATTGCGATTCAGCGCATCATCATGAATGACGCTGCACGCTTCCGGATTCAGATAGACACGATCGGTACGGTCCGGGAAGGTCTGGATACCATCAGCCAGTACGTCTTCTTTGGCATCATTCACTTTATCGATCAGACGATCGCCAAGACCGCTGACTTTCACCGCCGCAATATCACCCACATTGAAATAGGTATGCAGCGCGGAGGTGGTTTCAAACTCACCGTGCGCTTCCAGCTCCATCTCGCAGGTGGCGCCCACTTTGAAACGGGCCAGCAGGCAGAACTCGTGCGGCCAAAGCTGACGCGTTTCAGCGCTGCTTTGCAGTTCGAACGTCAGTACGACACCTTTCTCGTCTTCGTTATGCGCCTTCAGCGTCCAGGGCAGGTTACGTGCAAAACCATGAGACGGCAGGCCTGGCTGAGCGGCAGGGCCAAACCACGGCCAGCAAATCGGTACGCCGCCACGCAGCGCAACACCGGTTTTAAACGGCGTATTGTTACTTAACCACAGGACTTCTTCTTCACCGTTTGGTTTCCAGGAAAGAAGATGTGCGCCCTGCAGCGCAAAAGAGGCTTTAACCTGCGGGTGATCGACAACAATGACCTCAAGCTCATCAAGCTGACGGCGGGAGAGTACCGGGGCAATTTGTTCGACTACCGGAAGTGCAAAAATTTTATTAATCATTACGCAATCCTTTTTAACCCTAAATAATTCGGGTTGCAGGACGGCGGCAAGTGAACGAACCCCGATGAGCTTACTGTAGTAAGTGATTCGGGTGAGAGAGCGTAGCCAACACACCTGCAACTCGAAGTATGACGGGTATCTTCAGGCAAAAAAAAGAGCGACCATAGTCGCTCTTACAGATTACTGTTTCATCTCAACTTATTTGGAGATGTGAGCAATCAGATCCAGAACTTTGTTGGAGTAGCCGGTTTCGTTGTCGTACCAGGATACCAGTTTCACGAAGTTGTCGTTCAGTGCGATACCTGCTTTAGCATCGAACACGGAAGTGCAAACTTCACCGTTGAAATCGGTAGATACTACGTCGTCTTCGGTGTAACCCAGAACGCCTTTCATCGGGCCTTCGGAAGCAGCTTTGATTGCTTTCTTAATTTCTTCGTAAGAAGCAGCTTTTTCCAGACGAACGGTCAGGTCAACAACGGATACGTTCGGGGTAGGAACGCGGAACGCCATACCAGTCAGTTTGCCGTTCAGTTCTGGCAGTACTTTACCTACAGCTTTAGCAGCGCCGGTAGAGGACGGGATGATGTTCTGGGATGCGCCGCGGCCGCCGCGCCAGTCTTTGTGAGACGGGCCGTCAACGGTTTTCTGAGTAGCGGTGGTCGCGTGAACAGTAGTCATCAGACCTTCGATGATGCCGAAGTTGTCGTTGATAACTTTAGCCAGCGGAGCCAGGCAGTTAGTGGTGCAGGAAGCGTTAGAAACGATGTCCTGACCTTCGTATTTGTCAAAGTTAGCGCCTTTAACAAACATCGGAGTGTTATCTTTGGACGGACCAGTCAGAACCACTTTTTTCGCGCCAGCAGTGATGTGCTTACGAGCGGTTTCATCTGTCAGGAACAGGCCAGTAGCTTCAGCTACTACGTCAACACCAACTTCGTCCCATTTCAGGTTAGCCGGATCACGTTCAGCGGTAACACGGATTTTTTTACCGTTTACGATCAGATGACCGTCTTTCACTTCAACGGTACCGTTGAAACGGCCGTGAGTGGAGTCATATTTCAGCATGTAAGCCATGTAGTCAGCGTCTAACAGGTCGTTGATTGCAACGATCTCGATGTCAGAGCGTTCTTGAGCAGCACGGAAAACAATGCGACCGATACGGCCAAAACCGTTGATACCTACTTTGATAGTCATATATTCCACCAGCTATTTGTTAGTGAATAAAAGGTTGCCTGTAAAATTACAAAAACCTTACGCAGCGTCAAGCGGAATCGTGTCAATCATTGCGACAAATCAATCTGCTGCCTAAGCTTTGCGCAACTGACTCGCCTCACTCTTCCTTTGGGCTTGAAACCACATGGGGTCGGCGGCCCGAATTTTAAAGGGCAATCAAGATAAAAACGTGATTATGATCACGAATTGCAGGCTGCCATTTCGCAAGGATCAAGTTTAGAACAAAAGTTCGCACTCCGGTGTTAATGTTTTGTTAGAATCTGTCTCGCGATGTGAGTTTAGATAAAGCGAGATGTGAGCAAATGGCTAATCAACCTTCTCCAGAAGAGCTGAAAAAAAATTTAACAGAAATGCAGTTCTACGTGACGCAGAATCACGGGACAGAACCGCCATTTACCGGGCGTTTGCTGCATAACAAGCGTGACGGCATCTACCACTGTTTGATCTGCGATAAACCGCTATTTCGTTCCGAGACAAAATATGACTCTGGCTGCGGCTGGCCCAGTTTTTACGAGCCGGTCAGCGAAGAGGCTATCCGTTACATAAAAGATACCTCGCATGGTATGCAGCGCATTGAAATCCGCTGTGGGAACTGTGATGCGCACCTGGGACACGTCTTCCCGGATGGCCCAAAACCTACCGGTGAGCGCTACTGTGTCAACTCAGCCTCTTTGAACTTTACCGATGGCGAAAACGGTGAACAAATTAAAGGCTGAAGAAACGATTCAGCAAATTATTCTACGGAGAGAGGATTTAACATGAATCTTGATGAGATGATCAACAGCATGACGCCGGAAGTTTATCAGCGCTTATCTACCGCCGTTGAACTCGGAAAATGGCCGGATGGCGTGGCGCTAACGGCAGAACAAAAAGAGAACAGCTTACAACTGGTGATGTTATGGCAGGCGCGCAACAACATTGATGCGCAACATATGACGATTGATACCAATGGTGAGATGGTGATGAAGAGCAAGCAGCAGCTAAAGGTTGAATTTGGTATTACGCCTGAGCCTATAGCAACCTTCAAATCCTGATAATCCTGGCCCGGCAGTCATGATGTCGGGCCCGCAGTCGCTGTTATTTTTTGTTCATCATCGCCTTCAGATCGGCAAACGGATTATATTTCGCTTCGCCAACAGCCTTCTGCGCATCTTCTCCGGCAATCACCGTTGAACCATACTGGTCCGCTTCCGTATATTTAGAATGCTCGTGATCGTGACAATACAGGCACAACATTTCCCAGTTGCTACCATCTTCCGGGTTATTGGAGTGATCGTGATCGATATGGTGTACCGTCAACTCGCGCAAATTTGAATAGACAAACTCGCGGGAACAGCGTCCGCAGACCCAGGGGAAGAGCTTAAGCGCTTTTTCCCGGTAACCAACTTCCAGACGAGCGTAATTTTTAGGGATAAAAGCCATAAAAGCTCATGCCTCCAATAGAAAATGAATAGCTGCGCCAAAGGCTGGCGCAGCGTAATTCGGTAATCATAACCTATTGTGTCAGGCGTTGGGATCAGTGTTTGATGCCCAATGAATCGGCTAACTGTTTAGCCAGTTGATTGTTGTCATCCGCACCGTATTCCCAGAACATGGCGCCTCCCAGCCCCTTACTCTTGATGTAGTCGGCTTTAATCGCCACCGAGCGCGGGTTTTCATAGGAGAGGGCAAAGAGCGCTTTCCCGTCTGCTGACTGTACCGACAGCCACGGTACTTTCGCCTCATCATCCCAATGCTGGCTAAAGCGCCTCTGCGGATCGTTGATCAGCTTCGCCACGATGTCGTTGTACTTCACATAGGTATCTTTGCTCAGATCGACGCCCAGTGATTTGAACAACGCAATTTGTGCTGCTTCGAAATAGGGCTGGGTGGCAGGGTTCTTCTGCGCGTCAGGTTTGCTCCAGTCAATTCCCGGTTCAACGGCGCGTTTTGGTACGCGTCCATAAAAACCAATACCCAAATTCATCTGACTCGGCTTTAACCCGGCGGCGAGATAGTTATTGACCACAAAATCCGCACTGTACTTATCTGCGGCGGCGACGGTCGGCCATTTCGTCGAATCATACAGGTTGGAGTTGAAATATTGAGTGCCGTAGGCCATGTCATAGGTCATCAAATTGATGTAGTCGAGTGATGGCGCAATGGCTTTTACATCCACCCAACTTTTCGGACTTTCCGCATTCGCACCCACGGCAATGGTCAGTAGCTTTTTATGCCCTAATGCTGCCCGCAGCTCTTTTAACAGCGCGGTAAAGTTAGCGCGATCGGTTGGTTGGCTTTCGACCAGTCCCCATGCGCCATTGACCGGATATTCCCAGTCGAGGTCGATACCATCCAGACCGTATTTCTCAATGATTTCCTGCGCAGACTGAATGAATATCGCTCGTGTTTCTTTCGTTGCTGCCGCGCCTGAGAATCCACGCGCCCCCCAACCCCCGACAGAAAGCAGAACTTTCAGATTCGGATTCTGCTTACGCAGCTCCGGGATTTTCTGCAAATCAGCCTGCACTTTCTCTGAAAGCCAAATCTGATGCAGCTTGCTGGCGTCTTTTAGGGCGTCATTGGTTTCGTCTTTCTCGTTGTTGTAGACAAGACCAAACGAATAGTTGAGGTGGGTTATCTGGCGCACATCCAGTTTATTGATATCGCCGCCTGGACCGGCAGTGACATCGCCACCGCCATTAAAGTAGCCAACTGACATCAGTGAATTGGCGGAAACAACGCTGGCGCAGAGCAGGGGGAATGCTGCCAACAAAGGCAATAGTTTCATCGGTGTTCCTCTTTGACATTTAAACAAGTAAACACGCCACGGAAAGGCGTGGCGAAAAAAACAGCTCTTACAGATTAACCGTTTCATAACAGAAAAAATGCGAAGGGGTTCACGGCGTACAGGCGAAGCGGCCTCCACGTTTCTGTAGGTTTCAGTACATCTTTGCACTTATTTGTGATCTGAGTTGTGAAATGCAGATCTTAATCTGTGTTTTAAAGATTTTGTGTTGACCTCAAAAATTACATGGATAAGTATGATGACCACTGATGCAAAACTAAACACAAAGGAAAATTCAATGAAAGCACTGGCAAGATTTGGCAAGGCCTTTGGTGGCTACAAGATGATTGATGTTCCGGAGCCGGTATGTGGTCCGGATGACGTTGTGATTGAAATCAGGGCAGCTGCTATCTGTGGCGCAGATATGAAGCACTATAACGTTGACAGTGGTTCCGACCAGTTTAATTCGATTCGTGGTCACGAATTTGCCGGTCGAATTGTCCAGGTCGGCGACAAGGTTAAGGACTGGAAAGTGGGTCAGCGCGTGGTTTCTGACAACAGCGGGCACGTTTGCGGTGTCTGTCCTGCCTGCGAACAAGGTGATTTTCTTTGTTGTACAGAAAAGGTGAATTTAGGCTTGGACAACAATACCTGGGGCGGTGGGTTTTCGAAATATTGTCTGGTTCCTGGGGAAATCCTCAAAATTCACCGTCATGCGCTGTGGGAAATCCCGCCTGGTGTTGATTATGAAGAGGCGGCAGTCCTAGACCCCATCTGTAATGCCTACAAATCTATCGCCCAACAGTCCAAATTTCTCCCAGGTCAGGACGTGGTGGTTTTCGGTACTGGCCCGCTAGGTCTCTTTTCCGTGCAAATGGCACGCATTATGGGGGCCGTTAATATCGTCATGGTCGGGCTGGAAGAGGATGTCGCGGTGCGCTTTCCTATCGCCAAAGAGTTGGGGGCAACGGCGGTCGTCAACGGTTCGAACGAAGATGTGGTCGCCCGTTGTCAGGAAATCTGCGGCAAAGACAATCTGGGATTAGTTATCGAATGTTCCGGCGCCAATATTGCCCTGAAACAAGCTATTGAAATGCTGCGTCCCAACGGTGAAGTTGTCCGCGTAGGGATGGGTTTCAAACCACTCGACTTCTCCATTAATGATATTACCGCGTGGAACAAAAGCATTATTGGTCATATGGCTTACGACTCCACTTCCTGGCGTAACGCCATTCGTCTGCTTGCGAGCGGTGCGATTAAAGTCAAACCGATGATCACTCACCGTATCGGCTTATCGCAATGGCGCGAAGGTTTTGACGCCATGGTCGATAAAACCGCGATTAAAGTCATCATGACTTACGACTTTGATGAATAACATGTTTATTAAAGGGACGTTATCGCATGGAACAGATTGCAAAACCGCACTGCGGCGCCAGGCTGGACAGGCTGCCTGACTGCCGCTGGCATACGTCGATGTTCGCTATGGTAGCCTTCGGATTACTGGTTTGCTGGAGTAATGCCGTTGGCGGATTAATTCTCGCGCAGCTAAAAGAACTTGGTTGGACCGATAATTCTACCACCGCCACGTTTTCCGCCATTACTACGGCGGGTATGTTTCTTGGTGCACTGGGTGGCGGAATTATCGGTGATAAAACCGGGCGTAAAAACGCGTTTATCCTGTATGAAGCGATTCATATTATTTCCATGGTAATTGGCGCGTTTTCACCCAATATGACCTTTCTGATCGCCTGTCGTTTTGTTATGGGGGTGGGTTTAGGCGCGTTGCTGGTAACCCTTTTTGCCGGGTTTACCGAATATATGCCAGGACGGAATCGTGGCACCTGGTCCAGTCGGGTCTCGTTTATCGGCAACTGGTCTTATCCGCTCTGTTCACTGATTGCGATGGGGTTAACGCCACTGATCAGCGCGGAATGGAACTGGCGCGTACAGTTGTTGATTCCGGCTGTGCTGTCGCTCATTGCAACCGTTATTGCATGGCGCAGTTTCCCGGAGTCGCCCCGCTGGCTGGAGTCTCGTGGACGCTATCAGGAAGCTGAACAGGTGATGCGGGCCATTGAAGACGGTGTCATTCGACAGACAGGTAAGCCACTACCGCCGGTCGTGACAGAAGATGATGACAAACAACCGCGTTCAGTGCCGTACTCCGCCTTATTAACGGGAGTTTTATTAAAGCGGGTGATTCTGGGCTCCTTTGTTCTGATTGCCATGAACGTTGTGCAGTACACCTTAATTAACTGGTTACCGACAATATTTATGACTCAGGGGATTAATCTGAAAGACTCCATAGTCTTAAATACCATGAGTATGTTCGGTGCGCCGTTTGGGATTTTCATCGCCATGCTGGTAATGGATAAAATTCCGAGGAAAACGATGGGGGTGGGGTTATTAGTGTTAATTGCCGTGCTGGGTTATATCTATTCGCTGCAAACCAGCATGTTGCTAATCACATTAATTGGTTTCTTCCTGATTACCTTTGTGTATATGTACGTTTGCTATGCCTCCGCGGTATATGTTCCAGAGATATGGCCGACTGAAGCGAAGCTGCGCGGGTCTGGGCTTGCTAACGCGATAGGGCGTATCAGCGGTATCGCCGCGCCTTATGCGGTTGCTGTATTACTTAATAGTTATGGCGTGACGGGCGTATTTGTACTGCTGGGCGCAGTCTCAATTATTGTCGCTGTTGCTATTGCCACCATTGGAATTGAAACAAAAGGCGTCTCTGTCGAGAGTCTCGGTATTGATGCCGTTACCAGCAAATAATATTGACGGGAAATAAAATGAAAAATTCAAAAGCGATATTAAAAACGCCGGGCACGATGAAAATCATTGCCGCCGATATTCCGGTACCTAAAGAGCATGAAGTGCTAATTAAAGTTGAATATGTTGGTATTTGCGGTTCAGATGTTCACGGTTTTGAATCGGGCCCCTTTATTCCGCCGAAAGATCCCAATCAGGAAATAGGTCTTGGGCATGAATGCGCCGGTACGGTGGTGGCAGTGGGAAGTCGCGTTAGTAAATTTAAACCGGGCGACCGGGTCAACATTGAACCCGGCGTGCCGTGTGGCCACTGCCGCTACTGTCTGGAAGGGAAATACAACATCTGTCCTGACGTCGATTTTATGGCCACACAGCCAAATTATCGCGGTGCGCTAACGTACTATCTGTGCCACCCGGAAAGCTTTACTTACAAGCTGCCGGACAATATGGACACCATGGAAGGCGCTCTGGTAGAGCCTGCGGCGGTAGGGATGCATGCCGCAATGCTGGCGGACGTTAAGCCGGGCAAGAAAATCGTCATTCTGGGGGCTGGCTGTATTGGTTTAATGACCCTGCAAGCCTGTAAATGTTTGGGGGCTACCGACATCGCTGTTGTTGATGTCCTGGATAAACGTCTGGCGATGGCCGGGCAGCTTGGCGCGACGGTCGTGATTAACGGTGCGAAGGAGGACACCGTTGCCTGCTGCCAACAGTTTTCCGGCGATATGGGGGCAGACATTGTTTTCGAAACTGCCGGTTCGGCCATCACGGTTAAGCAGGCGCCATATCTGGTAATGCGCGGTGGGAAAATCATGATCGTGGGCACGGTGCCTGGCGATTCAGCGATTAACTTCCTCAAAATTAATCGTGAAGTCTCAATACAAACTGTTTTCCGCTATGCCAATCGCTACCCGGTCACCATTGAAGCCATTTCCTCCGGGCGTTTCGATGTGAAGTCGATGGTGACGCATATTTATGATTATGCAGATGTTCAGCGCGCGTTTGACGAATCCGTCAATAACAAACGCGAGATTATTAAAGGCGTTATTAAAATTAACCATTAATTTAAATAGGGAGAAACACCATGCTGGCAGATATTAAATATTGGGAAAACGATGCTCAGAATAAACATTATGCGATTGCTCACTTTAACGTGTGGAATGCGGAAATGCTAATGGGGGTCATTGATGCGGCAGAAGAGGCTAAATCGCCGGTAATTATCTCTTTTGGCACCGGATTTGTGGGGAATACCTCGTTTGAAGATTTTTCGCACATGATGGTTTCGATGGCGAAAAAGGCCTCGGTACCGGTTATTACTCATTGGGATCACGGACGTAGCATGGAGATTATTCACAACGCTTGGGTTCATGGCATGAACTCTCTGATGCGCGATGCCTCCGCCTTTGATTTTGAAGAGAATATTCGTCTGACCAAAGAGGCTGTGGACTTCTTTCATCCGTTAGGCATTCCGGTCGAAGCGGAGCTGGGCCACGTGGGCAATGAGACGGTCTACGAAGAGGCGCTGGCGGGTTATCACTATACCGACCCGAGCCAGGCGGCGGAATTTGTCGAGCGTACCGGCTGTGACTCTCTGGCGGTGGCGATTGGCAACCAGCATGGCGTATATACCTCCGAGCCGAAACTCAATTTCGAGGTGGTTGAGCGCGTACGCCGAGCGGTTTCTGTTCCGCTGGTGCTGCACGGGGCATCCGGCATTAGCGATGCGGATATTAAAAAAGCCATCTCATTAGGCATCTCTAAAATCAATATTCATACCGAACTGTGTCAGGCGGCAATGGTGGCGGTGCAGGAGAACCAGAACCAGCCATTCCTGCATGTTGAACGTGAAGTTCGTAAAGCAGTAAAAGAGCGAGCGATGGAAAAAATCAAACTGTTTGGCTCTGACGGTAAAGCGGAATGATAATATGGATAATATCGAGGTTATTTGTATAGGGGCGGCAATTGTTGATATCCCCTTACAGCCAGTGAGTAAAAATATCTTTGATGTAGATTCTTATCCGTTAGAACGTATTACCATGACCATCGGGGGCGACGCGATTAATGAAGCGACTATTATTTCTCGCCTTGGGCATCGTACTGCGTTAATTAGTCGGGTAGGGGAGGATGCGGCAGGTCATTTTATTCTCGACCACTGTCGTCGGGAGAACATTGATATTCAAAGTCTGAAACAGGATGCGGATATTGATACTTCTATTAACGTGGGTTTGGTTACGGCTGATGGCGAACGCACCTTCGTCACCAACCGCAATGGTAGCCTGTGGAAGCTGAATATAAACGATGTTGATTTTGACCGCTTCTCTCAGGTAAAGCTGCTGTCGCTGGCGAGTATTTTTAACAGCCCGCTACTCGACGGCGAAGCATTAACGACGATCTTCACTCAGGCGAAAGCACATCGGTTAATTATTTGTGCCGATATGATTAAGCCACGACTTAATGAAACGCTGAACGATATTCGCCAGGCTTTGAGCTACGTAGACTATTTGTTTCCTAATTTTGAGGAAGCAAAACAGCTTACCGGCAAAGAGACGCTGGATGAAATTGCCGACAGTTTCCTGAGCTGTGGCGTAAAAACGGTAGTGATTAAGACCGGTAAAAGAGGCTGCTTTATCAAGCGTACCGATATGAAAATGGAGGTGCCGGCGGTTTCAGGAATTACCGCTATCGACACCATCGGCGCGGGAGATAATTTTGCCTCGGGATTTATCTCCGCGTTACTTGAAGGCAAGTCGCTGCGCGAGTGCGCACTGTTTGCTAACGCAACGGCAGCAATATCGGTACTGAGCGTGGGCGCCACAACGGGCGTAAAAAACAGAAAGCTGGTTGAACAACTTCTTGATGAATATGAAGGGTAATAACGGCAGATGAAAAAGATTCCTTTAGGCAGTACGGATATTATGCTTTCCCGCATGGGATTAGGGACATGGGCCATTGGCGGCGGTCCGGCATGGAACGGCGATCTCGATCTGCAGGTTTGTATCGATACCATTGTCGAGGCGCATCGCTGCGGTATTAATCTGATTGATACCGCTCCAGGCTACAACTTTGGTAATAGTGAAGTCATTGTTGGGCAGGCGCTGAAAAAGTTACCGCGTAAAGATATCGTGGTTGAAACTAAATGCGGCATTGTCTGGGAGCGGACAGGCAGCCTTTTTAACAAAGTGGGCGATCGCCAGTTGTATAAAAACCTCACGCCCGAGTCGATTCGTGAAGAGGTCGATGCCAGTTTGCAAAGGTTGGGTATAGAAAGCATTGATATCTATATGACCCACTGGCAATCGGTCGAACCCTGTTTTACACCGATTGCGGAAACCGTAGACACGCTGAACGCACTTAAGAAAGAAGGCAAGATTCGATCTATCGGTGCCGCCAACGTGGATGCAGGGCATATCAGGGAGTATCTTAAACACGGCCAATTGGATATCGTGCAGGCTAAGTACAGCATCCTTGATCGCGGACTGGAAGCTGAATTGTTGCCGTTATGTCAGCAGCATGGCATCGTCGTGCAGGTTTATTCACCGCTCGAACAGGGTTTACTGACTGGAACAATCGCGCGGGATTATATTCCTGGCGGCGCACGGGCCAACAAAGTCTGGTTCCAACGGGAAAATATGCTGCGGGTGATTGATATGCTCGAGCAATGGCGGCCATTGTGTGAAAAATACTGTTGCACGATCCCCGCGCTGGCGTTGGCGTGGATTTTGAAGCAAAGCGATTTAATCACCTTACTGAGCGGAGCGACCGCGCCTGAACAGGTTCGCGAAAACGTCGAGGCGCTGACCGTTGCCCTGACTGATGGCGATTCATCATTGATGAGACAAATGGCAGAAGCGTTGGATATAAAATAATCCAGCTGGCAATGACCTCTGTTTCTGTGTAAAAGAGTACTAAATCTGTGATTCAGACATGTTCTTTTGAAAATAAACATAGCCTGTGAGATACTAGGGTCTTATTATTACTTTGCAGGAAACAGAGGTGTCATCGTGGCGGCAAAAGACAGGATTCAGGCCATTAAGCAAATGGTGGCTAATGATAAGAAAGTGGCGGTATCTAATTTAAGTTCCATCTTTCAGGTAACTGAGGAAACAATTCGCCGCGATCTCGAGAAGCTGGAAGATGAAGGTTTTTTGACCCGAACATATGGTGGTGCGGTACTTAATACCACCGCGTTGTCTGACAATATTCATTTTTATAAACGTGCAAAGTCTTTTTTTGAAGAGAAGCAGATCATTGCTCGTAATGCATTACCGTTTATTAAAAATAAGACCACAATGGCCGCTGACTCCAGCAGTACGGCGATGGAATTATTAAAGCTGTTAAAGGAAAGAAACGATCTGACGCTGCTAACCAACTCGGCTGAAGCATTTCATGAACTGGCGCAGTCAGAAATTAACGTCGTTTCTACGGGCGGCGAGCTGAATAAGAATACGTTGTCGTTGCAGGGAAGGATCACCAAGGAGATCATCAGTCGCTATCATGTTGATATTATGGTGATGAGCTGCAAAGGTCTGGATATGCAAAGTGGGGCGCTTGACTCTAACGAAGCAGAAGCGGAAATCAAAAAAACCATGATCCGCCAGGCGACTGAGGTGGCCCTGTTGGTTGATCACTCAAAGTTTGATCGTAAAGCTTTCGTCCAGCTCGTGGACTTTAGCCATATTAACTACCTTATAACCAATAAGGCACCGGGTGCAGAGTGGATTGCGTTTTGTAAAGAGAATAATATTCAACTCGTTTATTAATTTTAACGTTACTCGTGTCGATATTATTTTAGTTTGCACCTGGATAATGCCATAAAAATCTAATGATGATGGATGGCGCGGCAAAATTACCACTGCCGCGAGCGCCATACTTTCTGTTTAGTTGAATTTGAGGCATCCAGATGGAACAATGTGACCCTATCTGTGCAAGATTAGATCGTTTACCCTTATCGCGATTTCATTTTCGTATTTTTGGCATTATAAGTTTTAGTTTATTAGTCACCGGTTTCCTCAGTTATTCCGGGAATGTGGTATTGGCAAAATTAGTCAGTACTGGTTGGTCTAACAATTATCTCAACGCAGCATTTACCTCGGCGCTGATGTTTGGCTATTTTGTCGGTTCGCTAACCGGGGGCTTTATTGGTGATTATCTCGGTCGACGCAAGGCATTCCGCATTAATTTGCTGATTGTTGGGGTCTCTGCTTGCGCGGCAACGTTTGTGCCCAACATGTACTGGCTTATTTTTTTCCGTTGCCTGATGGGGATCGGAATGGGCGCGCTGATTATGGTGGGCTATGCTTCGTTTACCGAATTTATTCCGCCTGCAGTACGTGGAAAGTGGTCTGCCCGCCTGTCATTTGTTGGTAACTGGTCGCCGATGCTGTCCGCGGCTGTTGGCGTCGTGGTTATTGCCTGGTTAAGCTGGCGGGTGATGTTTCTGCTCGGTGGCGCGACAATGCTGTTGGCCTGGTATCTGTCCGGAAAGTACTTTATCGAATCTCCCCGTTGGCTGGCTGGTAAGGGACAGAGAAGTGAAGCTGAAAAACACCTGATACTGGTGGAGTCGCAGATTGAGACAGAGAAAAATATCACCTTACCCTCCTGTCAGAGCCAGTGCCTGGCTGTGCACTCTGGCGTGGAAAGTGGTTCATTTTGGCTACTGTTCAAGGGGCCGATGTTGCGCTGTACGCTGGTGGCGATCACTGTGCTTATCGCGATGAATATTTCGCTCTATACCATCACAGTATGGATCCCAACGATTTTTGTTAATTCGGGAATCGATGTGACGAAGTCTATCTTTATGACCGCGATAATTATGATTGGCGCGCCCGTTGGAATATTTATTGCCGCGATGATTATCGATCGTTTTCCACGGAGGCTGTTTGGTTCATTCTTACTCGTTATTATCGCGCTGCTCGGATATTTCTATTCGATTCAAACTGAAGAGTGGGCCATTTTGAGCTACGG
Source organism: Citrobacter sp. S55_ASV_140 (assembly GCF_018919505.1). NCBI lineage: Bacteria > Pseudomonadati > Pseudomonadota > Gammaproteobacteria > Enterobacterales > Enterobacteriaceae > Citrobacter > Citrobacter sp. S55_ASV_140. The sequence goes on along the minus strand of NZ_JAHLQZ010000004.1, from coordinate 18,335 downwards.
GTTGGTGATGATCTTTTTTCTGTATATGTATGTTTGCTTTGCCTCTGCGGTATATGTCCCGGAGTTGTGGCCGACACATCTGAGATTGCGAGGATCGGGTTTTGTGAATGCGGTGGGCAGGATTGTCGCGGTGTTTACGCCTTATGGCGTCGCTATTCTGTTGACACGCTACGGCTCGAGCACTGTCTTTATCGTGCTGGGCGTTATGCTGGTGCTCTGCGCACTGATTCTGTTGTGCTTTGGCATCGAAACACGCAAAGTTTCTCTGGAAGAGATTTCAACCCTGGCCTGAAATAACGTGCCGACAGGAGCGATCCTGTCGGCGTCGCTTACGGTTGGGTTTCCAGCCAGTCATCCAGCGTATACAACGTCGCACCCGCCGCCGCCATTTCCATAAAGGCGTTTGCACTGTCATGGGGGTGAATATTGACGCCACGACAACCGTCGGTAATGACACTGACGGCGTAACCCAGATCGAGCGCATCCAGAACGGTAAATTTTACGCAATAATCGGTCGCCAGCCCCATGATGATGAGCTCGGCAACGCGATGTTCGAGCAGCCATGCGTTCAGTGCGGTTGCCTGACGACGACCATTATCAAAAAACGCACTATAACTGTCGACCAGCGGGTTTTCGCCCTTAGTGAAGGTTTGCGCTATCGCGCGCTGGTTCAGCAAAGGATGCAGGGCTGCCCCTTCGCTGTTTTGCACGCAATGGTCGGGCCAGAACGTCTGCGCCAGGCCGTCCAGTTGCCCCTGGCTGTAAGGTTCAACCTGGTGCTGGCTGGCAAAACTACCATGATTAGCCGGATGCCAGTCGAGACTGGCGACGACGGTGTCGCCGCGCGGGGCGCACCAGTCGATCAGGCGGTTAGCAATATCGATGGTGCTGTCGCCTTGCGGGACGGCGAGGGCGCCGCCGGCACAAAAGTCATTCTGTAAATCGACCAACAGTAAGGCTCGGGCCATGGGCATTAACTCCTTTATTCGTCTGGCGTGAGCTCGCCACGCAGGTTTTGCGACATTGCTTGACGAATGCTCTGCGTGTCCAGCCCCTGACTCAGCAAATAGTGCAGTTTGGTCAGCGTTGCTTCGACTGTCATATCCGCGCCGCCGATAACGCCAGCATGCGCCAGTGCGTTCCCCGTCGCATAACCGCCCATGTTCACCTTGCCGGACATACACTGCGTAAGGTTAACCACCACGATGCCGCGTGAGCTGGCATCTTCAAGCTCTTGCAGAAACTCTTTATTTTGCGGCGCATTGCCCACGCCGTAAGAGCGTAAAATTAACGCTTTAACCGGCTGGCGCAAGAAGTTGCGTACCACATCGGCAGAAATCCCAGGATAAATAGTCACCACGCCAATCGGTTGTGGCGTGATAGGGTGAACAATCAGTTCGCCCGTACCGTGTGGCGCAGGTGGTGTTCCCAGTCGACGGATATGGATACCCGCTTCCAGGAGAGGGGAAAGATTGGGTGAGGCAAAGGCGTCAAAACCATCGGCATGCGCTTTGGTAGTACGGTTGCCGCGAAACAGTCGATTATTGAAGAACAGGGTCACTTCGTTAATCGGATAATTCGCTGCAACGTAGAGCGCATTCAGCAAATTAATTTGTCCGTCGGAGCGTAATTCTGCCAGTGGTATTTGTGACCCTGTCACAATCACCGGCTTGCCGAGATTCTCCAGCATGAAAGAGAGCGCCGAAGCGGTAAACGCCATGGTGTCGGTACCGTGGAGAATGACAAAACCATCGTAATCGTCATAGTGCGATTTAATGTCTTCCGCAATATGCTGCCAGTCTTCCGGCGTCATATCGGAAGAATCCATCAGCGGATCGTATTCATGGATGGTGAAGTCTGGCATCTCAGGGCGGTGGAATTCTGGCATCAATGCCAACTGGCGCTGAAGATGACCAGAAACGGGGATATAACCCTGTTCTGAGCGCTGCATACCAATGGTACCGCCGGTATAGGCAACGTAAATCGATTTCTTTTGCATGGGCGTCACAGATTAAGTTGTGCATGAACAGGCGCAGTATAAAGTCCCTCCTGAAAAAAGACAGCGCAAATGACGCATACCGGTTGTCTGATCAATATGTCATTTACGTTCAGTGCGTTGTCCCGATTATACAGTGTGGTTCTCCCCCCTCAGTCCTACAGTATCGACCTTCTTTTACGCGTACTTTTACGGATCGAGAAATGATCAGAAAGAGAATCGATAATGCCGCTATTTTGCTGATGGTGGTGATTTGCGGTGTCTGGGGTAGTCAACAGGTTGCGATTAAATCCGCGGCTGATGATATGTCGCCGTTTCTTCAGGTGGGGTTGCGTTCTGCAATCGCCGCGCTGCTGATTGGACTGCTTTTTCACCGCCGGGATAATATATTTGGCCGCCTGCGTGAGCGCAGTATTGCCAGAATGGGTACTATCGTTGGGCTGCTTTTTGCGCTTGAGTTCGTGTTGGTTTCTGTCGGAATAACGCTGACGACTGCCTCTCATATGGCGCTTTATCTGTACACCGCGCCGTTGTTTTCCGCTGTCGGGTTACATATTATTTTGCCTGAGGAACGCCTGAGCCGTCTGCAGTGGTGCGGGTTGGGCATCGCCTTTTTCGGGATTGCCGTCGCCGTGATGTGGGTTGCGCATGACGGGAATACGCAGTGGAGTCTGGCAGGCGATTTGTGCGGGCTGTGTGCGGGCATTGCCTGGGGAACGTCCAGCGTTGTGATTCGCTGCAGTCGTCTTGCTACCATCCCTTCATCGTGTACGTTGTTTTATCAACTCGCTATCACCGGTATTGTGTTATTGCTTATTGGTTTGATGCTGGGTGAAACGACGATACATATGACCTCGACATTGATGGCTAGTCTGACTTTCCAGACGCTGGTCGTCGCATTTTCAAGCTATCTAATCTGGTTTACTCTGCTGCGTAATTATCATGTTGCTTCGCTGGGAACGCTGGTTCTGATGACGCCTGCGATGGGGATTATCGCCGGTGTGATGTTTCTGGGAGAATCGCTACAGCCTGCGTTTATCGTAGGGGCGCTGTTGATACTGACAGGATTGCTTTGTGTGTCATTACCGTCCCGGGCAATTTTGCGCCATCGCCCGGGTTTAAACCGGAGCCTGAAGTGAAGAAAAACAACATTGCGTTGCCCCCAGGTGGAAAAGCGGATCGCGATATTATCACCGCCATTGATGCGAACCAGACAGCGATGCCCCTCAGGCCGCAATTAAATGTCGGGATTGTACTATGGCCTGAATTTCCTTTACTGGCACTGGCGGGGTTGACGGATGCGCTGCGTCACGCGGCGGATATGGGGGATGACAGCCAGAAGATCCGCTGTTCCTGGCGTCTGATGAGCGCTACGCCAGAACAGCCTGTTTTAAGCAGTTCGGGCATGGCGATGATGCCGGATAGCGCATTCGTTACCCCGGAACAGTTCGATTATATCGTGGTGATCGGTGGGCTATTGCGCAGTATGGCAAAAGCGGACCCTGCCGCGCGGCGTTATCTGCATCTTGCCCATCAGCGGAATATCCCGCTGGTCGGTGTTTGTACGGGCAGCTTTGTTCTGGCGCAGGAGGGTTTTCTACAGGGATTAACTGCGGCGGTTCATCCCTGGCATCTGAACGATTTTAAGACGCAATTTCCTCTGTTGACCGCCCGAACCGGCGTCGATTTCCATGAAGAAAAGGGGATACTGACTTGCCCGGGCGGTATCTCAACGATCGGACTGGCGACGGAGCTTATTCGCCGACACTGTGGCCCCGACAGAGCGACAAAAGCCATTTTCCAGATGTCAGTGCCTAACCGAATAGACGGCACTTCCGTGGCGGTTTCCAGAGCGATAGGCTTTACACATGTGAGCGATAGCCGCTTACGTAAGGCCGTATTTTTGATTGAGAAAGGGTTGGTTAAACCTATCTCCACCCAATGGCTTGCCGCAGAAGTCAATCTGAGTCCACGGCAGTTGACCCGGTTGTTTAATGCTGAGTTTTCTCAGTCGCCGGGGGAGTTTATCCGTAGCGCCCGATTGCGTTATGCCCATTGGCTACTGATAAATTCTGGAGAGAGCGTAACGGAGATTGCGCTGCGTCTGGGGTTTAGCGACTGCGCGCACTTTATTCGCATGTTTAGTCGGGAATTTGGCTGTACGCCTGGGGATTGTCGGAATACCCGAATCAATGCTGCCCCATCCGGGGCAGCATTTGACGGTTAACGAACGTTGGCGCAGGTCAGGCAAAACGCATAGCGGTTTTGCGGATCGTTAAACGCGGCCAGCTTATCGCTTTCAGCTTTTACCGTACTTGCCGCAGAAGCCAGCGGAGCCGGAAGCATTGCCTGAATGGCGGCGGGCAGCATGGCGCGAACCGAACCTGACATACTGTCCATGACCATATCCACGAATGTGGGTTCGTCCTGGTAATACTCAATGTGCCATTGTTTCAGTTTGGCCAGTTCAGCCGCTTTCGCGATGGCGTCGTCAAAATCCCCCAGACTGTCGACCAGACCGTTGGCTTTCGCATCCTGGCCGGTCCAGACGTGGCCCTGAGCGATTTTGTCAATCTGCTCTGGCGTTGTCTTACGTGCATTCGCGACCAGCGTGATAAAGCGCTTATAGCCGTTCTCGATGCTCAGTTGCATCATTTGCTGTACTTCCGGCGGTAACGCTTTAGTGATGGAAATGTCCGCCAGCGGAGAGGTGGCTACGCCGTCGGTATGTACGCCAATGGAATCCAGACTGTTTTCCACTGTGTTGATCACGCCAAAGATCCCGATTGAACCGGTCAGTGTGCTGGGGTTAGCCACAATGTAACTGGCTGGCGTGGAGATCCAGTAACCGCCTGATGCCGCCATACCGCCCATTGACACGACGACCGGTTTGCCCGCCGCTTTGGCCGCAGCCAGTTCAGCGCGGATCACTTCGGAGGCGCTGACGCTGCCGCCAGGACTGTTCACTCGCAGAACAATGGCTTTCACCTTCGGATCAAGACGCGCTTCGCGGATTTGTGCGGCAGTGGTGTCGCCGCCCACATTCCCTGGGGTTTCTTCGCCGTCCATAATCGCGCCATTCGCGAAGATGACGCCAATGCTCTCTCCGGTATCCGCCGGGGTTTTCAGCGAATAATCGTAGTAGCTGATGGCGCGGAAGTTTTTATCCGCTTTGCTCCAGCCGAACTGTTTGGTCAGCATTTTTTCGACTTCAGCGCTGGAGGCGAGTGCATCCACCAGTTTGTTGTCGAGCGCGTATTTTGCGGTATCGCCCTCGACTTTTGTCAAACCGTCCAGCATCGCTTGCGCGCCGGGGAACACCTGTTGGGCCGGGATCTGACGGTTTGCGGCTACCGTATCGAGATAGTTCTGCCACAGCTCGCCGATCCAGCGGCTATCGGCCTCGCGCGCGGCAGGGGACATATCATCGCGGATGAAGGGTTCTACCGCAGACTTATAGGTACCGACGCGGAACACGTGCGTTGAGACTTTCAGTTTATCCAGCAGGGACTTGTAGTACAGACCGTTAGTGGCAAAACCGTGCAGATCAACGGAACCCTGCGGAGAAAGGTAAATTTTGTTGGCAAAACTGGCGAGGTAATATTGCCCCTGGCTGAAGTTATCGCCCACGGCAAAGACCGGTTTGCCGCTGTCGCGGAATTCCCGCAGCGCTTTACCGATGTACTGCATTGAAGGCTGGTCGGCCCCGGCAAAGTTTTTCAAATCCATCACGATGCCGGTGATGTTGCGGTCATCTTTCGCCTGGCGAATGGTATTCACGATATCAAACAGGGAGTTTTCCTGCAGTCGGTCAGAACTGGCGCCAAACAGTTGACGACCAATGGCGCTCAAGCGACTGGTGCTTGAAGGCTTGTCGACAATCACGCCCGAGATATCCAACAGCAGCGCGCCACGTTCAGCATGTTCACTGGTGTTGCTGCTACTGACCTGCATCCAGATCCCCACGCCAACCAGCACCAAGAAGATAAAGAACAGGTTAAGCACAAATTCACGGACGAAATTGAGTAATCGCCATGTCCATTTAAAAAATCCGGCAATAAATCGCCACAGGGTTCGCATGTATTCTCCCTACCGATTAACAACACGCCACCCGGTTATCCCGAAAAAGGCGTTAAGATGTGGCTATCGTAATGACCCAACGGGCACTTGTCAGCAGGAATCACCGCCTGTGCTGTAACAAAATCCGCTCACGTGTTAATTTTGTGAATAAATCTCATTGTTGGAGTTAAACAAATGGATGCACTCGAATTACTCATCACCCGTCGTAGCGCTTCTCGTCTTGTCGAACCGGCACCGGCGGGAGAGCAACTGCAAAACATTCTGCGGGCGGGAATGCGCGCGCCAGACCACAAAACGCTGCAACCGTGGCAGTTCTTTGTCATTGAGGGCGAAGGGCGCGAGCGCTTTAGCGCCGTGCTTGAAAAAGGCGCTATTGCCGCAGGCAGCGACGAGAAAGCTCAGGAAAAAGCGCGGACGGCGCCGTTTCGCGCCCCGCTGATCATTACCGTCGTCGCGAAATGTGAAGAAAACGACAAGGTTCCGCTGTGGGAACAGGAAATGTCTGCCGGTTGCGCGGTAATGGCCATGCAGATGGCCGCTGTTGCTCAGGGCTTTGGCGGTATCTGGCGTAGCGGCGCATTAACGGAAAGCGCGGAAGTTCGCGAAGCGTTTGATTGTCGTCCGCAGGATAAGATCGTCGGTTTTCTCTATCTGGGTACGCCGCAGCTAAAAGCGTCCACGACCATTAGCCTGGCCGATCCGAGCGCTTTTGTTCGTTATTTCTGATATCAACGGCAAAACTGTCTGGATTATGAGCAAAGACACCTGAATTCAGACAGTCACTCTTACCACATCATGGAATGAGCGCTACCATATCCGAATTGCAATGACAGGAGATGTCCATGAGCGAGCAAGCTATTCGTTTAACGCAATACAGCCACGGAGCCGGTTGCGGTTGTAAAATTTCCCCTAAAGTGCTGGAAACCATCCTGCACAGCGAGCAGGCGAAGTTCGTTGATCCAAACTTACTCGTGGGTAATGAAACCCGCGATGACGCCGCTGTCTACGATTTGGGTAATGGCACCAGCGTTATCAGCACCACCGATTTCTTTATGCCGATTGTCGATAATCCGTTTGATTTTGGCCGTATTGCCGCCACCAACGCCATCAGCGATATTTTTGCTATGGGCGGCAAACCGATTATGGCAATTGCTATTCTGGGCTGGCCGCTGGATAAGCTGGCGCCGGAAATCGCCCGTGAAGTGACCGAAGGCGGACGCTTTGCCTGCCGTCAGGCGGGTATCGCGCTGGCGGGCGGTCACTCTATCGATGCCCCGGAGCCTATCTTCGGTCTTGCGGTTACCGGCGTTGTGCCGACTGAACGCGTGAAGAAAAACAGCACCGCCGAGGCGGGATGCAAGCTGTTCCTGACCAAACCTCTGGGCATTGGCGTCCTGACAACCGCAGAGAAAAAATCGCTGCTGAAGCCGGAGCACAAAGGGCTGGCGACGGAAGTGATGTGCCGGATGAACATTGCCGGCGCGGCATTTGCCGATATCGAGGGCGTGAAAGCCATGACCGACGTTACCGGTTTTGGTCTGCTGGGACATCTGAGCGAGATGTGTCAGGGCGCAGGCATTCAGGCGCAGATTATTTACCAGGATATTCCTAAGCTTCCTGGCGTTGAAGAGTACATCGCGCAGGGCGCGGTGCCGGGCGGTACCCAGCGTAACTTTGCCAGCTACGGACACCTGATGGGTGAAATGCCGCAGCCGGTTCGCGACCTGCTCTGCGATCCGCAAACTTCCGGTGGTTTGCTGCTGGCGGTAACGCCGGAAGCGGAAGCCGAAGTGAAAGCGGCAGCGGCGCAGTTTGGTATCGATCTCACTGCGATTGGTGAGTTAGTGGAAGCTCGTGGCGGTCGCGCCATGGTTGAGATCCGTTAACTCGATGCGGTTGTTTATTGCCGAAAAACCGAGTCTGGCGCGCGCTATCGCCGATGTGCTGCCAAAGCCGCATCGCAAAGGTGACGGCTTTATTGAATGCGGAAACGGACAAGTGGTGACCTGGTGTATTGGTCACCTGCTTGAACAGGCGCAGCCAGACGCCTACGACAGCCGTTATGCGCGCTGGAGTCTGGTCGATCTGCCGATTGTCCCGGAAAAGTGGCAACTGCAGCCACGTCCTTCGGTGACCAAACAGCTCAACGTTATCAAGCGCTTTTTACATGAAGCCAGCGAGGTTATTCACGCGGGAGACCCCGATCGTGAAGGACAACTGCTGGTGGATGAAGTGCTGGATTACCTGCAACTGGCTCCTGAAAAGCGCCAGCAGGTGCAACGTTGTCTGATTAACGACCTCAACCCGCAGGCCGTCGAACGGGCTATTGAGCGTCTGCGGGCCAACAGTGAGTTCATCCCGCTGTGCGTGTCGGCCCTGGCGCGCGCGCGGGCCGACTGGCTGTACGGCATCAATATGACCCGTGCTTACACCATTCTTGGGCGAAACGCAGGCTATCAGGGTGTGCTCTCGGTCGGGCGCGTACAGACGCCGGTGCTCGGCCTGGTTGTGCGTCGCGATGAAGAGATTGAAAACTTCGTCGCCAAAGATTTCTTTGAAGTGAAAGCGCATATCGTGACGCCCGCCGATGAGCGGTTTACCGCTATCTGGCAGCCCAGCGAAGCATGTGAGCCGTATCAGGACGAAGAAGGGCGCTTGCTGAATCGTACGCTGGCCGAACACGTAGTGAACCGTATTAGCGGGCAGCCGGCGCTCGTTACCAGCTATAACGATAAACGGGAATCAGAATCCGCGCCGCTGCCGTTTTCGCTGTCGGCGTTGCAGATTGAAGCGGCGAAACGCTTTGGTTTGAGCGCGCAGAACGTTCTGGATATCTGCCAGAAACTGTATGAAACCCATAAACTGATTACCTATCCGCGTTCGGATAGCCGTTATCTGCCGGAAGAACATTTTGCCGGACGTCATGCGGTAATGAACGCAATTAGCGTTCATGCGCCGGATCTGCTTCCGCAACCCGCGGTGGATCCCGATACGCGAAACCGCTGCTGGGACGATAAAAAGGTGGATGCCCACCACGCCATCATTCCTACCGCGCGCAGTTCGTCCATCAACCTGAATGACAACGAAGCGAAAATTTACAACCTGATTGCCCGTCAGTATCTGATGCAGTTTTGTGCGGATGCGGTATTCCGCAAGTGCGTTATTGAGCTGGATATTGCCAAAGGCAAGTTTGTCGCCAAAGCGCGTTTTCTGGCGGAGGCCGGATGGCGCACGCTGCTTGGCAATAAGGAGCGTGATGAAGATAACGACGGGACGCCGTTGCCGGTGGTGGCTAAAGACGATGAATTGCTGTGCGAAAAAGGCGAAGTGGTTGAACGTCAGACTCAGCCGCCACGCCATTTTACCGATGCGACGTTGCTGTCAGCGATGACCGGGATTGCGCGCTTTGTGCAGGATAAAGATCTGAAAAAGATCCTGCGCGCCACGGATGGATTGGGTACGGAAGCGACGCGCGCCGGGATTATCGAGCTGCTGTTTAAACGCGGATTCCTGGTGAAAAAAGGGCGCTATATCCATTCGACCGATGCCGGAAAAGCGTTGTTTCACTCGCTGCCGGAAATGGCGACGCGTCCGGATATGACCGCGCACTGGGAATCTATTCTGACCCAAATCAGCGAAAAACAGTGTCGTTATCAGGATTTCATGCAGCCGCTGGTGGGAACGCTGTATCAGCTCATCGATCAGGCGCGCAGTACGCCGGTACGGCGCTTCCGGGGAATTGTCGCGCCGGGTGGCAGTGGTGGCGATAAGAAAAAGAGCGCGCCGCGTAAACGCCCGGCGAAAAAAAGCCCGCCATCCGAAGAGGCAGGCGTGTAAGTCTGTAGGCCTGATAAGCGTAGCGCCATCAGGCTTTGCCGGATGCGGCACCCGTGCCTTATCCGGCCTACGGTTCTACAGAGACAATATTAAATCACACCCTGGCCCAGCATCGCGTCGGCAACCTTCACGAAGCCCGCGATATTGGCGCCACGTACGTAGTTGGTTTGTTTGCTTTCGCCGCCGTATTCAACGCAGGCATGGTGAATATCCAGCATGATGTGGTGCAGGCGCGCGTCCACTTTCTCCGCTTTCCAGCCCAGACGTGCGGCGTTTTGCGCCATTTCCAGACCGGAGGTCGCTACGCCACCGGCGTTGGCGGCTTTACCCGGCGCGAACAGAACGCCCGCTTCGAGGAACAGGTCGGTGGCTTCGATGGTGGTCGGCATGTTGGCCCCTTCGGCGACAGCTTTCACGCCGTTGGCGATCAGTACGCGCGCCGCGTCGACATCAAGTTCGTTCTGGGTGGCGCACGGCAGGGCGATATCGACCGGAACCGACCACGGCTGCTTGCCTTCGAGATAGGTCAGGCCAAACTCCCGGGCGTAATCCGCCACGCGACCGTCACGGCTGTCTTTGATCGCGCACAGACGCGCCAGTTTTTCTTTGGTAAATCCACTTTCGTCGACCACAGTGCCGCTGGAGTCGGAAGCGGTCACCACCCGGGCGCCAAATTCCATGGCTTTCTCAATGGCGAATTGTGCAACGTTACCGGAGCCAGAGACCGCCACGCGCATGCCTTCAAAGCTGAGGCCATGACGTTTAAGCATCGCTTCGGTGAAGTACACCAGGCCATAGCCGGTCGCTTCCGGGCGGATCAGGCTGCCGCCGAAAGAGAGACCTTTACCGGTAAAGACGCAGGCGCTGTTGTTGGACAGTTTTTTCATCATCCCGGCCATAAAGCCGACTTCACGACCACCCACGCCGATATCGCCCGCCGGAACGTCGGTATCGGGACCTAAATGGCGGAACAGCTCGGTCATCAGCGCCTGGCAGAAACGCATCACTTCACCTTCGCTTTTACCTTTCGGGTCGAAGTCACTCCCGCCTTTACCCCCGCCCATCGGCAGCGTGGTGAGGGCATTTTTAAAGGTCTGCTCGAAACCGAGGAATTTCAGGATCGACAGGTTTACGGAAGGGTGGAAACGCATACCGCCTTTGTATGGGCCAATGGCGGAGCTAAACTGCACGCGCCACGCACGGTTAACCTGCACCTGATTACGATCGTCGAGCCAGACTACGCGGAACTGGATCACGCGCTCCGGCTCAACCAGACGCTCCAGCAGCGACATCTGGCGATAACGTGGGTTTTGCTCAAGGAAGGGCCACAGCGTCGTCATCACTTCACGAACGGCTTGCGCGAACTCGGTTTGGTTTGGGTCGCGCTTTTGTACATGGTTAAGAAACGACTCCAGAGAACATGTCTGATCCATAGATATAAAAACCTCTTATGTATTGATATGGTTATATTTTTGATATTTGTGTTAAGTGTTTTGCAGTTTTTGACTATACCACCAGCAGCGTGACGGGACGCAAGAAAAAATTAACCCCGCTAAGTAAATTAATATCGCGGCGTGGGTCATAACCAAAAACGATGACGGGCGGGACTAAAGTTTCTGCCGATTTATACCGTTATACTGAGCATAACTGTCAGTCACAAAGGAAAGAATATGCGCCGTTTAATCATGGCAGGAGCGTTGGTACTGGTGTCCAGCGCGACGCTGGCAAATCAGCTTTATCGCCCGGATGTGCAGGTGAATGTGCCGCCGGAAGTGTTCAGTTCCAGCGGGCAGCGAGCGCAGCCTTGTAGTCAGTGCTGTATTTATCAGGATCAAAACTATTCCGAAGGGGCGGTGATCAAAGCGGATGGTGTGCTGCTTCAGTGCCAACGCGATGATAAAACGATCAGCACGAATCCGCTGGTCTGGCGGCGCGTAAAAGAATAAAGGCTTCTAACAGCGGGATATCGGCAGGCGCCAGCGGATAACGCCGCGCCTCTTCGGGTGAACACCAGACCATATTCTGGTGTTCATACGCATTCAGTTCTCCCTGAAAAGACGGTACATGCCAGGCATGTAAATGAATCAGCCGGCCCGAAACCTCACGTTGATGGCTGGCGATATAGCGCCCAACGACTGCGTCGATGCCTAATTCTTCACGCAGTTCACGCACCAGAGCCTGAGGCTGACTTTCGCCCGACTCAACTTTACCGCCAGCAAATTCCCACATGCCTGGCTGATCCGCATCCGGCGAACGCTGAGCCAGTAAAATTTTGCCATCACGTTCAATGATAGCGGCGACCACGTCGAGGGTTTTCATCATATTCATCAAGATCTAACAGCAGAAAATGACATACTATATTTATCTTTGAGTTATCTAAAGTATTCAGGAGTCATCGTTGAACGATCCTCACTCGTGGGTAAGTCCGTTAACGCGTATTCCCTCCAGTTTGCAACCGCTCGTCGCGACGCAGAAAAAACATTATGGCGATGTGCTGCATCCCACGCGTTGGTGGGGGCGGATGCCGTTTCTGTTCTGGCTGGTGGCGCTGTTTGTCGGGTTTCTGGAGCGTAAAAAGGCGCGCTTAACGCCGGTGATGCGCGCATTGTTAATGACCCGCGTTTCTCAGGTATGTCATTGCGCCTTCTGTGTTGATGCCAACAGCTTACGGCTGGCGGAACGCTGTGGCGCGCTGGATAAAGTCTTGCAGGTCGCCAACTGGCAAGAATCAGCGCTGTTTAACGCAGAAGAGCGCATAGCGCTGGCCTATGCGGATGCGGTGACCGCCACGCCACCGCAGGTTGACGATGCGCTGAAAACGCAAATGAAGCAGCATTTTACCGATGACGTCATTACTGAAATGACCGCGCTGATTGCGTTTCAAAATCTCTCGGCGCGTTTTAATGCCGCCCTCGATATTCCTGCGCAAGGATTGTGCGACAGTTTTAAAGGACGTCCGCATGCTTGACCGTCATCTTCATCCACGGTTAAAACCGCTGTTGCATCGCTGTGTGGGCATTATTGATAAACCTGCGATTACCCCGGATGGCCTGACGCTGGTTGGTTTTGCTATTGGCGTGTTGGCCCTGCCATTTCTGGCGTTAGGCTGGTATCTGGCGGCGCTAGTGGTCATTGTGCTTAATCGCTTGTTTGACGGGCTGGACGGCGCGCTGGCGCGGCGCAGAGGGCTAACCGACGCGGGAGGATTTCTCGATATCTCACTCGATTTTCTGTTTTACGCCTTAGTACCGTTTGGTTTTATTCTTGCCGCACCTGCGCAGAATGCACTGGCTGGGGGCTGGCTGTTGTTTGCGTTTATTGGCACTGGCAGCAGCTTCCTCGCCTTCGCGGCCCTGGCAGCGAAACACGATATTGATAACCCAGGCTACGCGCATAAATCGTTTTATTATCTGGGGGGGCTAACCGAAGGCACTGAGACTATTTTGCTGTTTGTTTTGGGCTGTTTGTTCCCGGAATCTTTTGCCGTGCTGGCGTGGGTCTTTGGCGCGCTGTGCTGGATGACGACGTTCACTCGGATCTGGAGCGGATATCTGACGCTGAAAGCGGTTCAGCGTCAGGCGTAAGGTCTTGTGTTGCCGGATGCGCTTATCCGGCAATAATGCCAATCTTAATTGCTGCTGTCCGGACCCCGTTCACCGCTGGCGACCGGGTTTTTCGGATTGCTGCTCCACTCATACCAGCCACCGTCGTAAACAGAGACGTTTTTCCAGCCCATCGCGCGGGCATACATAAACGTTTCTGAAGCACGCCAGCCGGTGCCGCAGTAGAAAGAAACCTGCTGGTCTGGCGTGATATTCCACTGTTTCCACATGGCGGCGATATCATCCGCGCTGCGCATGGTGCCGTCCGGGTTATGGAAATCTTCCATATGCGTGGAATCACTCCCCGCGTGGCCCCAGCGTGCGCCTGCGATCTCACCTTTTGGCTTGATGTAGCTATAGCCGCTGGTGGTACCAATAAACTCAGGCCACGAGCGGATGCTGACCAGCGACGCATCCTGGCGATGCAGCAGGCCGCGAGCCTGTTCCGTATTCAGCATTAGTTGTGGTTGGGCAGGGATAGCAACGCCAAAATCAGGAGCCGCTTTCACCGTCGGCGGCGTTCCGCGTTCCACCGGTAAACCTGAATCTGACCAGGTTTGCCACCCGCCGTCGAGCAGACGCACATCTTTCACGCCTGCATACAACATGATTTGCGCCACGCGCGCGGCGGCATAGACATCACGACCGTATAAAATCACCGTGGTGTCGTGGCGAATACCATGTTTTGCCAGCATGGCTTTGAGTTGCACGTCGGAAACTTTATTCCACAGTGGTTCGCTCTCGACTTCGTTGGTATCAATGTATCCTGCACCGGGAATATGACTGAGCAGATACAGCTTCGGCGCGCCCCAGGCGGCTTCAATCACTTTCCAGTCACCCGAAGGTTTAGCGGTCACTTCTTTTCCCTGCTGCAGGTCGTGCAGCCACTGCGGGTAAACCAGTTGTTCGAAGTGCGGCAGACGTTGCAGGCGGCCAGGATCCGCAAGGGCGTCGCTGAGGGTTGAAATATGGCTAAAACCGACTTTCTGCAGGCGGGATTTAACGGCCTGCATCTCGCTATCGCTACCATACAACGCCACCGGCGCATCGGTTTTTAGCTGATGCGCCTTCACCCAGGCATTGAGTTGTTCATCATTCATTTTGTCGAGCCAGGCGGCAGACAGATTCAGTGCGGAGGGTTCGTGTCCGGAAGGACCATTGAGCGATTGTGGCCAGCCGTTGTAAAAAGCGCTCTGACGGGTATCGATCGCCGCGCCTTGCTTTTGCTGTAACTGGTTGAGGGTGAGCGTCTGTGCTGTTTCAGCAGCCCAGGAAGAAGCGCAAGCGAGCCCTAAAGCCAGTGCCAGCGCGGTCATTTGAGAAACACGTTTCATCGAATAGCCCGACGTTGAAAAAAGAAGACGACATTCTGTGCCGCCGGTTAAGTAAAAACCTTGCGTTAACGCAGCATATCGCCACATTCACGCCCAGTTTTCCATCTGTAATACACGGCCTGCTGACGGGACATCCTGCGCGTCATGCGTAACCTGTACCACCGGAATATTCAGCTTGCGCACCTCGGTAAAGACCCACTGGCGAAAGGTATCGCGTAGCGACGCATCCAGTCTGCTAAAGGGTTCATCGAGCAGCAGCGCCTGAGGCTGAGCCAGCAGGGCGCGCAGCAGGGCGACACGCGATCGTTGGCCGCCGGAGAGCGAGGCCGGATCGCGATGATAAAATCCAGCAAGGTCCGCGCGCGTAAGGGCGTTTTCAACAGTATGGCGTCTGGCGGATCCTTGCAGGCTGGCGGGTAAGGCCAGCAGTAAATTCTGCCCAACGCTGAAATGGTCAAACAACAACGCATCCTGGAACAGAATGCCAATCTGGCGCTGCGCGGTGGGCAGCGTGTCTATACGCCGTTCGTTGAGCCACAGTTCGCCTGAAGCTTGAAACTGAGGAGACAATGCGCCGACCATCCACGAAAAAAGCGAAGACTTACCGCTACCGGAAGGCCCCATAATAGTGACAATGTCACTTTTGCTAACCTGGAAGTTCACATCTTTCAGTAGCGTTGTCGCGCCCCGGTACACTGAAAGGCTTTGAACGATGAGCATTAACGGAGTCCTTGTCGAAAGCGGCCGAGCCACGCGGCGAAAAGCGCCGCCAGTACGAAAACGAATAGCGGTAACAGAAACTGCCATAGCGCCTGTGTCGCTAAAACAGCCGTGCTGCCGCCGCTGCTTAATGCCACCGCCTCGGTGGTCAGGGTGGGATAGCGTCCGGCCCCTAACCATAGCGTTGGCATATATTGGGCAATACTGACCGAGAAGCCAACCGCGAAGGCGATCAGTGCCGGGCGTAACAGCAGCGGGCATTTAACCCGCCAAAATATGCGACCTCGTGTCCAGCCCAGCGTTTGTGCAATCAAAATCAATCGTGGGTCAATGCGTTGCCACGCCGGTTTGAGCACAAACAGCATCCACGGCATCACCCACAGCAGGTGGCCCCAGATGATGGTCGTCATCAGCCCATCTTGTCCGGTATATAATGCCAACAGATACTGTCCGGTGACCAGCGGCAGCGCGGGTAGGATAATGGGCAGCCAGACCCAACGGTGTCCGGTTTGCGGTCCCCATTCCAGCCACGCAAAGAGCATCAGTAACCCCAGCACGCTGGAGATGAGCCCCAGTTGCAGACTGTTACTGAGCGCGTCGCTGTTGAGCGATGAAGAGTTGGCGGAAAGCGCCAGCACCAGGGCGCATACTACTCCGCTGATGGGCAAAAGTTGTACCAGCGGCCGTGCGATTGTTGTGGACGAAAAACGCAGGCGTATTCCGTTTACTGCCGGAATTGTGCGCCGCCAGCCACGCCAGAACAGATAGCCCACCAGCGCGAAGATAAATAGCAGCAACACCAGCAGCAGGCTGGCGAGTGCGCCTTTGGCCTGTTGTTCGGCATCGCCCTGGCTGAGCCATTGCCAGCTCAGCACAGCAAGCGTGGGCGGGTTGCCGGGGCCAAGGACGATGGCCACATCCACAACGGAGAGTGACCAGGCCACGACGGCCAGCATGGCTTTGCCTAACGCAGGGGCGATGGAGGGCAGTACCAGCCAGTTCAGGCATTGCAAACGGCTGTAACCCAGCGAATCCAGGACGATAACCTGCTGTGAAAGTTGTTTTTCACTCAGCAGGGCTGAGAGGATCCACAACAAAAAGGCGCTCTCTTTCACCGCCAGCGTTATGCCAAGCCCAACCCCATAGCGGTCCAGTTGCGAGTTGAGAAAGGGCAGCCACTGCCAGAGCATGCCGCCTTCGGCAAAAATCAACAGCATGCTGGTCGCGAATGCGACGTGCGGGATCGCCAGCAGCAAGGGCAGGCGCGTGCACAATCGCGCCCAGCCAGCGCCAGGCCACAAAAAGAGGATCGCCAACAGCGTAATGGTCAGGGCACCCAGAGCCGCGAGGCTTACGGAAACCAGCGTTGCCAGCAACGCCTGCGAGAGTTGAGGATCGTCAAAGAGCGCCAGCCAGTGCGTGGTGCGAAGCGCTGGGGCTAGCAGAGAGAACGTTGCTGGCACCAGCGGCAGATAAACTGCCGTCATGATGCCCCACAGCAACAGAATTAATGCGTACCGTAGCGGCGTAGCCATTCTTGTTCCAGTGCATTTATCCAGGCAGCATGTGGTTCTGGCAGCACGGCAGGGAGTCCTTGCGGGGTATACGCCAGCAGTGCGTTACGCTGTTCGTTTGGCAGTTTTTGCGGATCAAGCACCGAAGGGTCTCCCCAGATAGCAGGGTCAGCTTTACGCAACTGCGCTTCGGGAGAAAGCAGGAAGTTTGCCACGACTTTTGCTCCGGCGCTGGCGCGAGCATTTGCCGGAATAGTGACAAAATGCACGTTGCCGATCATGCCCTGTGAGAAACCAAAACTATAGCTGGTTTTAGGCAATTCGCCGCTGGCCATTTTTTGCTGCGCGTGGGCTGGGTTAAAGGTCAATGATAAGCGCAGCGTACCGGTATTCAGCAACGCATCCATCCGCGCAGGCGTGGGAGGAAAATCTTTGCCTTCACGCCATAGTGAAGGGTGTAGAGCGTCAAGATAATGCCATAACGGAGCGGTAACGTTGGCGAATGTGGCGGCATCGGGCGCAACTTTCAATGCTTGCGGTTCCGTGGTGAGCATAATCAACAACTGCTCGAGAAAAGCCGTTCCGGTAAAGTCTGGCGGGCGCGGGTAGGTAACTGTGCCAGGGTGCGCCTGCGCAAATTCAAGCAACGCCTGCGGGGATTGCGGCGGCTGGGCGGTGAGATCGCGCCGGGCAATGAAGGTTAGCTGTGCGCCGCCCCATGGCGATTCTGCCCCTTCCGTGGGGATGGCAAAGTCTTCACTGACCGGTTTCCGGGTATCAACATAGCGCCAGTTAGGTAACGCCTGCGCCCACTGGGTTTGCAGCAGACCCGCTTCTTTTAATGTGCGGAAGTTTTCACCGTTTACCCACAATAAGTCGACAGATCCGCCGGTTGTTCGCCCGGACGCCGCCTCGGTCTGGATGCGTTTAACGGCGTCGGCGGCATCCGCCAGCCGCACAATTTTCAGGTTAATGGCATAGTGCGTTTTCATCTCACCGCTAACCCAGTCGAGATACTGGTTAACGGCGTTATCGCCACCCCAGGCATTGAACCATACCGTCTGACCGCGGGCGTCATTTTTGATTTGCTGCCAGCTGGCGTCCTGGGAAAAAGCCGCCAGCGGGCAGAGCAGCAAACTCAGGCACAATAAGCAGTAACGCATAATATCTCCATTGCTAAAAATGGCGTATGTCTCAGGTTTTTTTCCGTTGACGCTCCAGGTAAAGGCTTCTTGCTACTGCAATCACCACG